>CALEDY010000068.1 GCA_937949355.1 uncultured Collinsella sp.
GAGCATGCCCGCACCCGCGACGCCCGCGGCAGACACCGCCGCGCCCGTCGCAAAAAACGCGATCTTTGGCGGCGCCGCGGCAGGTCCCTCTGCCGCCGACGCTGCCTCTGCCGGCTTTTCCTCGACAGCGTCGGCGGCACCTACGGCAGTCGCGGCAACCAAGGCCGCCGCATCCGTCTCGCGTCGCGCCTTTTTGGCAGCGGGCGGCCTCGCCCTTACCGCGCTTGCCAGCGGCGGCGCCTTCCTGCTGACGCACAACTCAAACGATGGAAGCGACACCGCGGTAGCGGCAGACGCCAAAAGCGAGGGCGGCTCGTCCAAAAGCAAAAAGGACAGCGACTCCGATTCCTCGGACGACGCTTCGTCATCCAAAACGTCGTCCAATACCATCAGCGTGGAGATGCGCTACGCCGCCCAAAGCGACGGCAAGTGGGGGCTTATCAACGACGCCGGCGCTTGGAAGGTCAAACCCACCTACAGCGACATGCGGCTTTACGGCGCCGGTTTTGCCGCCGCGTTCGATTCCGCCACCGGCATGTGGGGCTATATCGACCAGGACGGCAATTGGGCCATCGAGCCGCAGTTCTCGGACACCCGACCCTTCAACGACTACGGCGCTGTCGCCCAAGATGCGCAGACCAGTTTTTGGGGCGTGCTCAACCGACAGGGCAAATGGATCGTCGATGCCAAGTACTACGCCATGGGCGATATGGTGCTGGGCAACTTTGTCCCCTATCGCTCCAGCAACGAAGAGGACAGCTGGGGCTACATCTATATCAAGACCGGCAAGCGCAACGACGTGCCGCCGACCTTTAAGGGCCTAGGCGGCTGGGACTCGGCAAACGGCCTGGGGCCCGCGACGCAGGACGGCACCACTTGGGGCTACATCAACGGCTACGGCCAGTGGAAGATCGAGCCGCAGTTTAAGGCCGCCCGCCGCTTTGCCAGCAACCGCGCCGCCGTGCAGTTCGACGACGGCTCGTGGGGCTATATCCTGCCCGACGGCACGCGCGCGTTCTCTGCCACCTTTGCCGAGGCACGTGAGTTCGCCAACGGCTGGGCACCCGTCAAGGACCAGGCGACCGGCCTATGGGGCTGCTCGACGGTGAGCGGCGCCTGGCAAGTCGAGCCCAAGTTCCGCGCCATGGGCGACATCTTCTACACCTCCACTGACGTGTTTTTGCCCGTACAGGACAACGACAGCGGCAAATGGGGCGTGCTCGACGACGCCGGCGACTGGCGCGTTATGCCCAAATTCGACGCGATTATCTAGCGCCCGCACCCGCAACAAGGTCGCGACAATGTAAAGACGGCGCTGACGTGCATGTTTTATTCCGTTCAATCGGATATAGTAGGCTGGAACGTCAAATTGCACGCAAAACGCAACCTGTGTGCTGCAACTGCAAGGAGGGGACCAATGGATCGAGAGACACCGCGCTCCGTCATGTTCGACGATCTGCGCAAGTTCGGCGGAATCACCAATCGTGATACCGCTTGGATGCTGCTGCGCTCCACCCCTATGGCCGGTGGCAAAGCACCACGCGACCGCGTGGACGAGCGAACGTTCCTATCGCGCGAGGTTGTTCACGCCCCCGTCGAGCGTCCGCGCCCCGAGCTGTTTGCCGATATCACCCAGACGGCCCAAAACATCACCGCTCGCCTGATCTCCAACCTCGGTGGTAATGAGATGGCTCGCGCCATGGTCGCCGAGCACTACAGCGGCGAGGCTGCCGATACCATGCGTAAGTCGCTGAGTGCCTATGGACTCGACGACCGTATCTACCGCAACGCCTGCGACCGCATCGCCGCGCCCGGCACCACCGCCGCAGAATGCGCCCTGCCGCTCGTCACGCTGTTTGTGGCATGCGGCTGCCTGTGCGATCCGCAAGCCGCCGTGCAGGTGACCGAGACGCTCATCGCCGACAAGATGGGTGGGCACTTCTCCACCACCGAGCTCAGCGTGGGCGAGGGTTTTACCGCCGCCGTCGAGCCCGAGGTTAAACATGCCGAGCGCCTGGGCCTCATCCGCATTGTGGGCAACGCCGCCAAGCCGCCGCTATACCCGCTCAACGAGGGCGAGGGCGGCACCGTGATCGGCTCGCTCGCCACGGGCACCGGCGCCATCACCGATGTCGACCGTGACGTCTCGCGCCGCCACGCGCGCGTCTTTGCCAAGGACGGCTACTGGCACGTGCAGGGCTTGGGCTCCACCAACGGCACCGTGCTCATCTCGGGCGCCGACATGTCCCAGCACGTGGTCGAGCCGCCACGCCATACACGCAGACCCGGCGTCGAGTACCCGCCCGTTCCCCTGTGGCACAGCGATACCATTTGCTTGGGTGCCACGACCCGTTTTTTGGTAATGAAACTCGCAATCTAGTGTTGTGCCCGGCGCCGTACATGGCGAACCGGGCACAACGTGTTTTTGGCAAGAAGTGTTGCGCCCGCGCCCGCAACACCACAAGGAAAGGTCATCATGGCAGATACCACCCCGCAGCCCGATTCAACGACGGTTCTCTTTCAGCTCGAATCGTTCGATACCGCCGCCCCCGTCAACCCCGCCGACGAGGAACTCGCCAAGCGCCGCTTTATGACGCTCATGGTCACGGACGACCGCTCCGCGCACGGCAATACGGGCCTTGTACTGCCGGCATACAACACCTCAAACGAACGCTTTGCCGTCAAGGTGCTCTCGGACAACACGCTCGTGCGCGCGCTGGGCACCAGTACCCCGGCACGCACGGCAGACGAATCCGCCATGCATCTGGCAAACACCGCCGCGCTCTTTGAGGAATACCGAAACCTCTGCCGTGTGTCACACTTGCGTGGTTTTCCCCACGTCTACGGCTATGGCACGTGCCAGGGCGAACCGCTCATCCTTATGGAGTGGGTCGAGGGTACGTCGCTCGACAAAGCAGTTAGTATGCTGCCACATGATGGCGAGGGCGCGACCTGTGCCGCCACCGCATCGGTAGGCTGCGCTGTGCTGGGCACGCTGCTGTCGACCCAAAACCTCGAGACGCCGCTTGTACACCGCGACCTGTCGCCCGCGAACATCATGTTCCGCACTAACGAGTTTGGCATCGACGAACAGGTACAGTCGTTGACGTTTAAGCCGTGCCTGGTCGACATGGGTTCCTCGGTTCCGACCCTGGGTAGCGACACGCTCACGCAGCGCGCCGACATCTGGCGCTATGCCACGCCGGCATACGCCGCGCCCGAGATGCTCACCCGCGATATCCCCAACGTTGCCGCGCTGCGCCGCTCGCCCGCCGTCGATGTATATGCCATCGCGAGCATCCTCTACGAGCTCTACAGCGGGCATACCCCCTTTAGGGCTGCCAGGCACCAAGCGCATGAGGTCTGCTCGTATTACCTGCTCAAGACGCAAAACGAGCCGGAGCCGCTCGTGGCCCACAAGGGTGACGACCAGGCTTTTGCCGACCTTATCATGTCCTGCCTCGTGACCGACCAGGCATCGCGCCCCAGCGAGCGCGAATTCTACGAGGGTCTATTGGCATTCGCTCCCGACCTGGGCGAATCGGCCGCAAGCACACCGGGGCTCTCGAACCAGCCCATCAACATCGATGCCGGCGCGCACCTTAAGGTCGACGTCGCCGGTGACCGTGCCCGAGCGCTTTTGGAGCAGGCCCGTCACGATGCCATGACCCGCCGCCGGTTTATTATCGGCGGCGTCGCCGCTGCCGTCGTGGGACTCGGAGCCATTGGCGCCGCCACTCACGGCTTTGGCATCCCCGACTACCTCGACGGCATCCGCAGCTCCCTTGACGACTACACCTGGGATCAGCTGCAGGAGATTTCGCTTAAGATCAAGGCGGCGAAGAGCAACGCCGAAGCCCGCAAGATCGCCAAGCGCTATCATCTGCTCGACGCTGATGGGCATATCCCCTATCCGTGCACCAAACGCGTGAAGCTCACCAACGGGCTGGAAGTCGGCGCACAGCTCGTGGGCATCCGCCACGACGAGCTTCTGGACGGAACGGGCAAAGCCGGGTTGTCGTTTATCTTTGACGCCGGCATTGCCGAGCGCAACGCCGCGGAGCGCCCGCTCAACAGCGGTTGGGCAGATTGCGAACTGCGCGAATGGCTCGACACCGACGGCCTTAAGCTGCTGCCCGCTGAGCTGCGCGCGTCCATCAAGGCGGTCAAGAAGGTCTCGAATAACGCAGGCGCCGCCGATAGCGACTCGTGTCTGTCCGAGCTACCCGCGACCCTTTGGCTTCCCGCCATGGTCGAGCTATGCGGCAATCAACCGCCCGAGTCATTTGCCGATGACTATCACTACCTGGCCGATATCTACAACGGCGAGGGCGAGGAGTATCAGCTGTTCCGCGAGCTTAAGGTGAGCCCGTATTCCACCAACTCGACCATGGTGCGCCAGTGGAAGGACAAGGACACCTGCTGGTGGGAGCGCACGGCAAGCCCCGACACGTCCGACGAAAAGGGCACGACCTATATCAACCGTGTCGGCGACGACGGAGACGTCTTTATGTACGCCACCCCCGCGAGTAAGCCGGACAAGCGGACCTGCGTGATCCCCGGGTTCTGCATCTAGGGAGCGGGTGTCTTGCCACGGCGGGCACTCCTCCGGTATTTGTCTCGATCTGTAACATCTAGCGGGCAAAACTGGGTCCTGGTGTTACAGATTGAGATCTTGAGCTGGCGCTCGGCGGAATGTCTCAATCTGTAACAGTAACTCGGCAAAAACGGGTCTAGTTGTTACAGATTGAGACAAACTCCAACCCCGCGAGACAATATCTCGATCTGTAACAGCAAGGGGTCAAAAACCTCTCCAGATGTTACAGATTGAGACATTTGAGTTGTTGGCTGATGGTTTGTCTCGATCTGTAACAGTTAAGGTCCAAAAACGGGTCTTGTTGTTACAGATCGAGATGAATGGTTGGACGCCCCGGCAACTGACCCCTTCTGTAACGAAATGTCATACATTTTCATCACCACTAGACACCCCCAGGGGGTATGGGTGTATAGTATCGCCAAGCAAACATTTCGACACCAAGTCACAGAAAGGAGAAGCCATGGCTCAAGATAAGTTCGACGTGGGTGGCATGACGTGCGCCGCCTGCCAAGCGCACGTGGACCGCGCCGTCAGCAAGCTCGACGGTGTCCAAAGCGTCGCGGTCAACCTGCTCGCCGGCTCCATGCTGGTCGACTACGACCCCGCACAGGTCACGCCCGACGACATCTGCACCGCTGTCGACCACGCGGGCTACTCGGCATCGCCCGTCGGCACGGGCACCGGCGCCGCCCTAAGCGGCAGTGCGCAAGCCAGGTCCGGCGCCGCCCATATGGAGTCGCCCACCAAAAAGCTGGAGGCAGCCGCTTCCGCCATGCGCACCCGACTCATCGTCTCAATCATCTTCCTCATCCCACTGTTCTACATAGGCATGGGGCACATGCTCGACTGGCCGCTGCCCGGCATCCTCACCGATCACGCGCACAGCACGACGCTCGCACTCACCGAGCTCGTCCTGCTCATCCCCATCGTCTACGTCAACGACGCGTACTTTATCAACGGCTTCAAATCACTCGTGCACGGCGCGCCCACCATGGACGCGCTCATCGCCGTCGGCGCCACCGCGTCCATCGCCTGGTCGCTTTACGCCATGTTTATCATGGCCGACCAGCTGGCCGCCGGGCAGGTCCACGAGGCTATGATGACGGGAATGGACAACCTGTATTTTGAGAGCGCCGGCACGATCCTGTCGCTCGTCACCGTGGGCAAATACCTCGAGACGCGCAGCAAGTCCAAGACCGGCGGCGCGATCGAGGCGCTCATCGACCTGGCGCCCAAGACCGCGACCGTCGTGGCGGAGGACGGCACGGAGACCACCGTCGACGTCGACGCCATCCTGCCCGGTCAGGTGCTGCGCGTGCGCCCCGGCGAGTCCATCCCCGTCGACGGCGTGGTGCTCGAGGGCGCCTCGGCTGTCGACGAAAGTGCGCTTACCGGCGAGTCCATCCCCGTGGAAAAGACCGCCGGCGACACCGTTAACGCCGCCACCGTCAACCGCACCGGCTCGTTCACATTCCGCGCCACGCGCGTGGGCGCCGATACGTCGCTCGCCAAGATTATCCAGCTTGTGGAGGACGCCAACGCCACCAAGGCGCCCATCGCCCGCCTGGCCGACAAGGTCGCCGGCGTGTTTGTGCCCGTGGTGTTTGCGATCTCGGCCGTGACTTTCGTGGTATGGATGGCGCTGACCGGAAGCGTGAACGAGGCGCTCACCTCCGCCGTCGCCGT
>CALEDY010000069.1 GCA_937949355.1 uncultured Collinsella sp.
AGGACTTTGA
Source organism: uncultured Collinsella sp. (assembly GCA_937949355.1). Lineage (GTDB taxonomy): Bacteria > Actinomycetota > Coriobacteriia > Coriobacteriales > Coriobacteriaceae > Collinsella. The sequence goes on from CALEDY010000069.1 coordinate 11, forward strand.
GCGCGACCTGTTCGATGCCGCCGACCGCGCCGCGCGCGACGCCGAAACGGTATCGATGCACGCTATGATGCAACGCAACTTTACGACCTCGGGCCTTATCGTCATCACCATGGCCGTGGTGAGTGTGTTCGTCGCGGGTGGCAACGCGTGGTTTGGCATTTCGGCCGGTGCGCTCGTCATGATCTTTACCTATACGTACAACCTCACCATGCGTCTGAACTACGTGAGCTCCATGATGCAACGCATCAACCGCGCGCTGGGCGATGCGGCCGAGATGACGCGCGTGCTGGACGAGCCGTGTCTGGTGGCAGACGACGAGAACGCCCCCGAGCTCAAGGTGAGCGAGGGCGCGATTGATTTTGAGCACTTGAGCTTTGCATACCGTGATGCCGCGGCGGGCGAGAGCGTGTTCGACGACCTGACGCTCCATGTGGCGGCGGGCCAGCGCGTGGGCCTGGTGGGCAAATCGGGCTCGGGCAAGACGACACTCACCAAGCTGTTGCTGCGCCTGGACGACGTACAGGGCGGTCGCGTGCTCGTGGACGGCCAGGACGTCTCGCGCTGCACGCAGCAGAGCCTGCGTCGCCAGGTTGCCTACGTGCCGCAGGAGGCACTGCTGTTCCACCGCTCCATTCGCGAGAATATCGCCTACGGTCGACCCGACGCTACCGACGAGCAGATTCGCGAGGCTGCGCGTCTGGCCAACGCGACTGAGTTTATCGACCGCTTGCCCCATGGCTTTGACACCATGGTGGGCGAGCGCGGCGTTAAGCTCTCGGGCGGCCAACGCCAGCGCGTGGCCATCGCCCGTGCCATCCTCACCGACGCGCCGATTCTGGTGCTCGACGAGGCGACCTCTGCCCTGGACAGTGAGTCCGAGGCGCTGGTGCAGGAGGCGCTCGAGAACCTGATGCGCGGCCGCACCTCCATTGTGGTGGCGCACCGCCTGTCCACCGTGGCGGCGCTCGACCGCATCGTGGTGCTGGCGGACGGCGAGATTGTCGAGGACGGCACGCATGCGCAGCTTGTCGAGGCGGGCGGGAAATACGCAAGCCTGTGGAGCCGCCAGACCGGCGCATTTTTGGAGGCGTAAAGACCCCATACGTGGGACAATCGTGCCCATAGGTTTGTTATGCCGCTGAGCCGAGGAGTCGTTATGCCACGCGAGACCAATGCCGCCAAACGCGAGCGCGCCATCGAGGTGTGCGAGCGCCTTAACCGTCGCTATGGCCCGGTTGAGTGCTTCTTGGACCACGAGAATCCCTTTAGGCTGCTCATCGCGGTACTGCTCTCGGCTCAGACGACCGACGCGCAGGTCAACAAGGTGACGCCCCAACTGTTTGCCCAATGGCCCACGCCCGAGGCTATGGCTGGGGCGAGCGTGACGGATGTGGCGGAGACCATTAAGTCGCTCGGCTTTTATAAGAGTAAGGCCAAGCACGCCGTGGAGGCCGCGCAGATGATCGTGGCCGACTACGGCGGCGAGGCGCCGGCCGACATGAAGGAGCTCGTCAAGCTGCCGGGCGTGGGGCGCAAGACGGCGAACATCGTGCTCAACGTGGGGTTTGGCATCGTGGAGGGCATCGCGGTGGACACGCACGTCAACCGCATTGCGCATCGCTTGATGCTAAGCCCTAAGACACACGCCAAAGAGCCGCTCAAGACTGAGCAGGATCTGCTCAAGATTTTGCCGCACGAGTACTGGGGGTCGGTCAATCACCAGTGGATCACCTTTGGCCGCGAGATCTGCGACGCCCGCAAACCCAAGTGCGACGAGTGCCCGCTGGCAGATTTATGCCCCAGTGTACGGGTGGGCTAGGTTGCAAGGGCAGGGTGCCGCCGCTCTTGCGTATCTCCGGGCGGCACAAATCGGGACGCGGTCGGTGACCATGGCGCTCGCTACGACTCCCGAAGCAAGAACTCTTCTGCCGGCACAACCGATGCGCCCTCGGTATCGTAGCGCTCGGAGCCGTGATATACGACGGCTCGGTCCTTTGCGGGAATGCCAAGTTCAGAACCAACAGAGCGTAGGTGTCGAGCGAATGTGTCTCGGTAGGTAGCGCCCGATTTGATTTCGAACGCCTGTGGGCGAGCCTGCTCTGTTAGATCGATAAGGTCGATCTCTCGTTTGCTATCGTCGCGATAAAAGACAAGCGTGGGCTCGATGCCTCTGTTGAGATATGCCTTCTGGCGTTCCGAGACAACGAGGTTTTCGAATATTTCCCCGCTTAGGGGGTGGCTCATGAGACTGCGCTCGTCGTGAATGCCAAGCAGATGACAAAGTAGTCCCGTGTCGTAGAAGTACAGTTTTGGCGCTTTGGTAAGCCGCTTGCGCATGTTTCCAGCATATGGCTGAAGCAGGAATACCAAATAGCTTGATTGCAGGATCGAAAGCCACGAGCTGATCGTCGCCGTGGCGACTCCCACATCGGCGGCGAGTCTTGATAGGTTGAGCAGTCCTCCCACGCAGGCCGCGCACAGCCCGATCATTTTTCTAAAGGAGCTCAGGTTACGCACATCGAGAAGGCCGCCCGCGTCGCGCTCCACATAGGTCATAAGGTAATTTTGGTAGAACATATCGGTGGGGATGCCCGCATCATATATGCGCGGGTATCCCCCGCGAATCAGGTAGGTGTCAAGCGAGATTTGCGTCTCGCTGAGCTCCTGGTAGGAGAGAGGGAGGAGTTTGAGCATGCCGACGCGCCCAGCAAGCGATTGCTGGATGTTGCGCATAAGCAAAAAGTTTTGCGAGCCGGACAATACATACTGGCCGGTCCTTCCGCGCTCGTCGGAAGCGACCTGAATCATGCTGAACAGCTCCGGTGCATATTGGGCCTCGTCGATGATCAGATGATCAGGGCGCCTGCTGATAAAGCCGACGGGGTCATCGAGTGCGGCGCGACGGACTTCCGGGTTCTCGAGGTTGAGATATTCATATTCAGGAAAGACGGCCTTGATGAGAGTTGACTTGCCGCTTTGGCGTGGCCCCGTAAGCGAGACGACGGGAAACCATTCTGACATGCCGCGTAGCTTTTGGGCCATGGTTCGCTCAATCATTTTTAACGCCCTTCGCGTCTTGCATCGCATGCTCGCAGGCATGCTTTTGGTTTGAAAGTCTCGTGCCGAGTTTGTCGGTATCCGCCGGGTTTCGTGGCAGGCCTTTGGGATTTGCCACATTGTTAAGGCAAAAAACCATAATTACTAACTAGAAGTTACCACAACTATAAAGTAGCAATTGCCATAATTGCAAAATAACGCAGGTAAAGCTGATAATCGATCCTGTCCGATCAGGCTGTTTTGTGCCGAGGGCGTTTGAGCATGCGCGTTTTGGGTGAGCGGACCGAGTGCTGATGACCGCCGTGCAGTTTGCGTGACGCCCGCAAACCCAAGTGCGACGAGTGCCCGCTGGCGGATTTGTGCCCCAGTGTGAGTGTGATGGGGTAGGGGCCCGACGCGTTTAGTCGGCACTCGGAGACGGCGGCCAATGTTGCGCAACACAGTTGCGTTTTGAGGGCTCAATATGATGGCGGCAGATACCGTTTGTTGTGAGGGGATGCCCGAATATGTTTTGCACCAAGTGCGGCTCCGAGATGCCCGACGGAACCGTTTTTTGCACGAACTGTGGGGCGCGCATGGGCGCCGCCTCTCCGGCGGCCGCGCCCGCCGAGCCCGCGTCGATGCCGGTGGCAGGGATGCCTCCCGTGCAGGGTGCCGTACAAAAGAAATCGCATAAGCGCGCGGTGATTGCCGGCATGTGCGTGGCGGGCGTGCTCGTTGCCGGCGGTTCCGCTTTGGCGCTGACCGGCGTACTGGGTCCGCTTGGGCAGGGCAACTCATCGCAGATTACGGTACTTGGGTCCGACGAGGGTTCGGCCGAGCATAAGGACAAGGGAAGCGCCAAGGAGAAGCCTGCCGCCGACGGGGATGAGGCGGATGAGCCTGAGCAGACCGGCAGCAGTGTAAAAGTCGACCTCAATGACCAGGCAACCTATGCCGCCGCGAACCTGTTCCTGTCGAACTTTACGGAGGAGCACTTCGATCGGGACTGGTATCAGACGGGCGGCTTCGATTCGACTGACGGACTTTCTGATGACGAGAAATACAAGCTGGTTAAGTTTATCTGGTGCCATTTTATTGACAACGCGCCGTATCGAATCGAGAAAGGCGACTATGACAACGGTAATAGCCAGCGTGTGGCGACTGATGTGATCAATAGGGAACTCAATCGCTTGACGGGTCTGACGCTTTCCGATGCCGATATGACTCATGACAGAACGCCGGAGGGGCAGGCGATTCCTGATTCGGCCGAAGCGCATGGTGGGTATTTGTATCTGAAACAGGAATATGGCCAGGGAAATTACAACCCACCGTGTGCCATCGTTACGGGCACGACTGACCTTGGCGACAACATTTACGAGCTCACCTATGAGGTCTACAGTGCTGGCGGCATGTTACTTCCTTCCGACATCCCCGAGAGCACCTACGGCCTGCCAAAGAACCAGTTCATCGCCGCAATTCAAGCGGACGCATCCATGGGCCGTACCGAGACTTGCACGGTCCGCGTCGCGCAGGGTGACGGCAGCCCGACCTTCATGCTGCTTAAAATGGGCGTCTACGATTAGACTCGGCGTATAGCTCACTCTGATAGCGCCAGGCGGCTTGCCCGTCTGGCGTTTTTGTTGCGGGGCTGGGCATGCGCTTGAGCTGGAGTATTTGTCGCCTCCTGCCGCCTCATGCAAAAATGTGTTGCTAATTTAGAAGCCTATTCAAGCGCGCCGAAGTCGTGGCGTGCTGGCGTAGCATGAGCAAAAAATCAAGCAATGGAGGGTAATGTGGCAACATCGAAGACGCGAGAGTTCGAAGATTATTTTGAGCGCATCGTGCGCGCGTACGAAGGTGACCTACCTGGTCGTCGCAAAGGCGACGAATACTTGTCTCAAACCCATGCACTCTACCACGGAGATCCTGCGCCCTGGGCTCTGACGCCAAAGATATTCGATAAGGATATGACGGCGCTTCTTAAGGAGGCCGCCGAGCGCATGTACGGCATTATGGACAAGGTGACGCGGGCGTTTTGTTCCGATGCCTCCGTGCGTGCGTGGTTTCGCATGGATCCGGCTTTTGCTGACCTGTGCGCTATGGATGCCGGCTATGATTGCCAGATTCCTCTTGCGCGTGTCGATATCTTTCTTGACGAAGATGCCGGTTCGTATACGTTTTGCGAGCTCAATACCGACGGCAGTGCCGGAATGGTAGTGACCGATGCGGTCTGTCAGGCAGTGCGAATGACGCCTTCCTTTGAGGAGTTTGCATCCGACCACCCCGGCTTTCGGCAGTACGATTTGTGCGGTAGCTGGATAGACGCATTGTTTGAGACCTATGCAGAGTGGAAGCTGGCCCATCCTCGCCGCACCGAGGATAGTGCACGATCGGACGACGGGGCCCGCGTTGACGAGGGGCTCTATGCACCGCAATCAAAGATATATCCCGCTTCGGTGGCAATCGTCGACTATTCGGAAAGCATCGACTTGGAAGATGCGGCTCATTTTGTCGACCTTATGAGGCAGCGGGGTGTGGTGGCGCGCTTTGCGGATGTGCGCGACCTGCGGATTGGCGAAGACGAGAGCGGTGCTAGGCGGCTGTGCGATGCCGCCGGTCCTATTGATTGCGTTTGGCGGCGCGCGGTGACCGGCGAGCTGTGGGATAAGCCGTGCGACGGACGCTCGGCCTTAATCGAGGCGGCTCAAGAAGGGCTCGCGTGCATCGTTGGTGGTTTTAGAACGTGGCCATGTGCGACTAAGACCGTATTTGCGTTTTTGTGGTCTCGGGCCGGGCAGTCCTTGTTGAGCCCGGAGGAGCAAGCGTTTGTACGGGAGCATGTGCCCTATACCGAGATTTTGGACGAAAGCACCCAGTTGTCGAGATTTGCCGAAAAGGATCGATGGATTGTCAAGCCGTGCGGCGGCTACAATGCGGTTGGCGTTGTCGCCGGTTTGGATGTCACGGAACGGGAATGGTCCCAGGTGCTTGCTCGCGCTGCGGCCGCTGGGGCGATTGTGCAGGAGTATGCTCAGCAGTATCAGACTCCCTGCTTGCGCGGAACGCTTGTCGATGGGCCGCATCGAGGAGAGCCACCCAAAGGACTTGTGGATGATCTTGGTTTTGCACCCGCATCTAATATGGAAGGCCTGTACCTGTATCGCGGCCGTTTTGCGGGCGTGTACACACGCGTCGGCTTTGCCAACACCATAGGCGAGTGGACGAGCCGTTTGAACGTTGCGAGCTTTTTTGAGGAATAGCCGTTTCTTGGGGAGCCTTCCGTGGTTGCGGCGTTCGACGTGACGGGGAGATTTTGGCGAAGCCGGCGAGTCCAGTTCTATCTGGCGTTTTTGTTGCGGGGCTGGGCGTACGCTTGAGTCGGAGCCCTCTTCATGCGCTACCATGACAGGCAACGAATTTGACGAACGACCCGCCGAGCTTGCCTCGGCGGGCTTTTGGCGTTGCGATGCCGGAGGAACAGCATGCTCATTCACCGTATAGCCGCGCAGCTCTACACTGCCGAGGCGCTGCAGACCGTCGAGGCCGGGCTCGATGCTGGCGAGGACGCGACGCTGGCCGTGTCGCAGTCGGGCCGCACGCTTATGGCCGCCGCCCAGTTTGTGCGTCGCCCGCGCCCCACGGTCTACATCGTGAGTGGCGAGGACGCGGCCGATCGTGCCGCGCGCGGCCTTGCCGCCTACGTGGGCCTGGCGCACGTGTGTCGCTTCCCCGAGCGTAAGGACTATCCCTGGCGCGAGCAGGCGCCCGACGATGCCGTAGTGGCCCAGCGCTGCGAGGCACTCGGGCGCATCGTGCGCGGCGACAACTGCATCATGGTCGCCTCGGCCCGCGCGCTGCTGCGCTGCGTGCCGCCGGTCGAGAGCCGCTATTGGGAGTCCACTACTTTTGCGGTGGGTGAGGAGATTCCCTTTGACGAGGTGCCGCAGCGTCTGGTGGGCATGGGCTACACCAATGCCGGCGCCGCCGACGCGCCCGGCCTGTTCCGCGTGCACGGCGATACCGTCGAGGTCTTTCCCGCGCAGGAAAAAGCGCCCGTGCGCATTGAATTCTTTGGCGACGAGATCGATCGCATCCGCCGCATGGTGAGCTCCACGGGCCAAACCATCGGCAACGAGGACAGTATCGAGATCTTCCCCTGCCGCGAGCTCGCGCTCACCGACGAGGCCGTCCACAACATGCATGTGGCACTCTACCGCGCCAGCCAGGACGACAGCAAGCTGGCGGCACTGCTCGAGATGGTGGACGCGCGCATCGTCACGCCCGAGCTCGACCGCTTTTTGCCGGTGATGTACGGCCAGACTGTGAGTCCGCTGTCGCATGTGAGCGGCAAGGCGCTCGTGGTGTTGTCCGAGCCGCGCTCGCTGTTCGACGATTGCCTGCGCGCCTACGAGGATATTGAGGCCCGTGCCGGCGAGGCGGGGGTCGACCGTCTGGACGGTCTGTACGTGCGCGCCCAGCAGCTCGACTTTGGTGCTCAGCAACGCCTGAACTACGTGAGCCTCATCCGCGCCGGCGGTGCGGTGACAGCGGAGCTCAAGATTGAGCAGCCTGCCATCGCGGGCTCGGACAACCGATTTATGACGCGCATCCAAGAGGTTGTGGGCAAGCGCTATGCCTGCGTGTTTGCCATTCCCGACCGTGGCGCACGCGAGTCGATGGAGCTTACCTTTGGCGACGAGGGCATTACCTTTGAGGAATCGCTGACCGCGGCGCCCGAAAACGCGGGCGCTATCGGCGACCGTGTGCGCGTGGCGGCAGCGGATTCTGCCGATCGCGCTGCCCGCCAGGAGGCCCATGCTTCTATTCGCGAGCGTAAGGCAGATGCGCTCAACGCTCGCTCTCTGGAGGCCGGCGCCGCCCAGGCTGCTGCCGGCGCCGCCGTGCCCACCATCTCGCGCGGACGCGTGACCTTTGTGGATGCCGCCCTGCCGCAGGGCGTGGTAGTGCCCGACGCCAACCTGGCCGTGTTCTCGATCGCTGACCTTAACGCCCGCATGGACGCCAACCGCGCGCGTAGCCGCCGCAAGGTTGACATTACGCAGATCACCTTCCCCTTTAAGCCGGGCGACTACGTTGTGCACGCCACCCACGGCATTGCGCTCTTTAGCGAGATCGCGCGCCAGGAAGTGGGCGGCAAGGAACGCGACTACTTTTTGCTGGAATACGCCGATGGCGACAAGCTCTACGTGCCGCTCGAGCAGGTCGACCGCATTACGCGCTACGTTGGCCCCGACGGTGACAAGCCACGCCTGACCAGGCTTAACACCGCCGACTGGACGCGTGCCACCAATAAGGCGCGCAAGAACGCCAAAAAGCTGGCGTTTGACCTGGTCGATCTGTATACGCGCCGCTCTTCGATTACCGGTATCGCCTGCCCACCCGACACGCCCGAGCAGATCGAGATGGAGCAGAGCTTTCCTTACGACGAGACGCGCGACCAGCTGGAGGCCATCGCTGACATTAAGGCCGACATGGAGGCGCCCAAGCCCATGGACCGCCTGCTGTGCGGCGATGTGGGCTTTGGCAAGACCGAGGTCGCCCTGCGCGCGGCGTTTAAGTGCGTGGACTCCGGTCGCCAGGTCATGGTGCTCTGCCCCACGACCATTCTGGCCCAGCAGCACTACGAGACGTTCTTTGAGCGCTTTGCCCCGTTTGGCCTGGAGGTCGAGGTGCTCAGCCGCTTCCGTACGCCGGCGCAGCAAAAGCGCGCACTCAAGGCGTTTGCCGAGGGCACGATCGATGTGCTTATCGGCACGCACCGCCTGCTTTCGGCCGATGTGAACCCCAAGAACCTGGGCCTGGTGATCATTGACGAGGAGCAGCGCTTTGGCGTGCAGCACAAGGAGCAGCTCAAGAACCTGCGCGAGCAGATTGACGTGCTCACGCTTTCGGCCACGCCCATCCCGCGTACCATGCAGATGGCCACGAGCGGCGTGCGCGATATGAGCCTGATTACCACGCCGCCGACTGGGCGCCGCCCCGTGATCGTGCACGTGGGGGAGTACGACCCCGACGTGGTGAGCGCGGCGATTCGCCTGGAGGTGGGTCGCGGCGGACAGGTGTACTACGTGTCCAACCGCGTCAAGACCATCGATGACGCTGTGGCACGCGTGCACGAGGCCGCGCCCGAGGCGCGCGTGGGCGTGGCGCACGGCAAGATGAGCCCGCGCGAGGTCGAGGACGTGATGATCGAGTTCGCGACCAAAAAGATCGATGTGCTCATCGCCACGACCATCGTGGAGAGCGGCATCGACAACGCGACGGCCAACACGCTCATCATCGAGGACTCGCAGCGCCTAGGTCTGGCGCAGCTCTACCAGCTCAAGGGCCGTGTGGGCCGCTCGGCCACGCAGGCATACGCGTACTTTATGTTCCCCGGCGAGCTGCCGCTGACCGAGGAGGCCACGGCGCGCCTGACCGCGCTTTCCGAGTTCCAGGACTTGGGCAGCGGCATGCGCATCGCCATGCGCGACCTGGAGATCCGCGGCGCCGGCTCGCTTATGGGTGCCGAGCAGCACGGTAACCTGTCGAGCGTGGGCTTTGACCTGTTTACGCAGATGCTGGGACAGGCCGTGGCTGAGGCACGTGGCGATGACGACGCCGGCGTGGAGGCGGCGAGTGTGGGCATCAACCTGCCGGCCGACTACTTCTTGTCCGAGGAGTATATGCCGGCGGTGGACCAGCGCGTGCTCGTATACCGAAAGCTTGCGGCGGCGGAGGATCTGGAGGGCATCGACGAGGTACAGGAGGAGACCGAGGCGGCGCACGGCGAGTTGCCGCTGGCGGGGCTTAACCTGTTTAACCGCGCGCGTATTCGCATTCGCGGCGAGCGTCTGGGGCTCGAGAGCGTCACGCTCAGCGGCGGGCGCATTACCTTCCTGGGCGTCGACGTGCCCAAGAAGGTGGCCTTTGAGTTTAAGAACCGCTACGGCGCGGTGAACTTCCCCAAGAGCCGCAAGCTGTCGGTGCCCTACAAGGCGGGCGCTGGCGCGGGCAGCGGCTTGGGTCGCGGCCTCGATGCCAACGACGGCACCGGCCCGGTAGCAGCGGCGCTTATGTTGCTGCAGCAACTGGGTGCCAGCGACGACGATTAACAAGTAAGGGGCGTGGTGGGACAAAGTTATCAGTAGTTCTTTGTCCCAGGTGCGATAGTCGCATCGAGCCTGTTACCGCAAGCGACCCTGGGACAAAAACTACTGATTACTTTGTCCCGCCACGCCGCAGGTTAGTCCCCTCCCGCCCGGCCGAAAGGATGCCATGTTCGGGTACATCTATAAGAAAGATGCCGCCATTATTGCGGCTATTCTGGCCCTTTGCCTGCTCACGGGCAGCTTCTTCGATTACCAAATCTCGAGTGCGCTGTTCAACTCGTCCAGCCTGTTCGGTCGCTTTGTCGAGGCCGCCGGCGAGCTGCCGTTTGAGCTGACGGCGAGCATCGCGGGCGTTATGCTCGTGCGTGCGGCGCGCCCCGATTCCAGGAGGAGCAAATGGCTCGCCGTGCTCGGCATCCTCGTCAACGTCGGCCTGGCCGGCTACGAGATCATTTCGTGCCTGCGGGTTGGCGGCAAGCTCGTCGCGGTCCAGTTGGTACTGACATTTGTGCTGGTTATCGCCGCCAACCTCATCGCCTATCGTCTTACGCGCGACACCGATCCCGACGAGCTCACGCGCTGGGCGTTGATGGTTCTCGCCGTGTGGGTCGCTCAGGCTATTATCCTCAATGTGATTGTCAAGCCGCTGTGGTCGCGCCCGCGTATGCGCGTGATCGAGGTCACGCCGGGGCTCAATTTTCAGCCGTGGTGGGTGATTGGTAACCCCGACAAGTGGAGCTATATTGCGGCCGGCGTGATCAAGGACGGCTTTAAGTCGTTTGCGAGCGGGCACACCGCGCATGCGGCGATCGGCCTTATGCTCGCCGGGCTTCCCACGGCTGCCTTTACGGAAAAGCCGTCGCTCCGCCGCGTGGTCTTTTGGGCCGCGGCTGCCGTCGCGGCGCTCGTCGCCTTTGGCCGCATCGTGATCGGTGCGCATTTTTTGACCGATGTGAGCTGCGGCTTTGCCCTGGTGCTGGCACTTGAGTGCCTTGCCGCGCGCGTTGCCTATCCGGACGGCGTACAATAGCCCCGTTTGAATCATCTGGCCGATACCCGGTAAGAGAGGATTGCCATGCTCGCGTTCAACAACGACTATTCCCACGGTGCGCACCCGGCGGTGCTGCAGGCGCTCGTCGACACCAATATGGAGCCTCAGCCCGGCTACGGTACCGACGCGCACACCGAGCATGCCAAGCAGCTCATCCGTGAGGCCTGCCAGGCGCCGGACGCCGACGTGTTCTTGCTGGTGGGCGGCACGCAGGCCAACGCGACGGTGATCGATATGCTGCTTGCGCCCTACGAGGGCGTCGTTGCCGCCGAGACCGGCCACGTTGCTTGCCATGAGGCAGGCGCCATCGAGTTTGGCGGCCACAAGGTGCTCACCATCCCCGGTTACGAGGGCAAGATGCACGCCGATGATCTCGAAAACTACATCCAGGTGTTTTACGAGAACGAGAGCTACGAGCACACGGTGTTCCCGGGTGCCGTGTACGTGAGTCTGTCGACCGAATACGGCACGCTGTACTCCAAGGCCGAGCTCGCGGCGATTTATGCGGTGTGCCAGAAGCGCGAGATTCCGCTGTTTGTGGACGGCGCCCGCCTGGCCTACGCGCTGGCAGCCGACGAGTGCGACATTACCCTGCCCGAGCTGGCACGGCTGTGCGACGTCTTCTACATCGGCGGCACCAAGTGCGGCGCCCTGTGCGGCGAGGCCGTGGTGTTCTGCGGCATGCACGTTCCGGCTCATCCCATTCCGCGCATTAAGCAGCATGGCGCGCTGCTGGCCAAAGGTCGCCTGACGGGCGTGCAGTTTGAGGCACTCTTTACCGATGGCCTGTATTTTGAGATTGGCCGCCAGGCGATTGAGACCGCGCAGGCCCTTCGTCGCGTGCTGCATGAGCGCGGCTACCAGTTCTTCTTGGAGACGCCTACCAACCAGCAGTTTGTGATTCTGCCCAACGAGGACATGGCGCGTATTCGCGAGCATGCGGCGATTGAGTACTGGGAAAAGTACGACGAGACCCACACCGTGGTGCGCTTTTGCACCAGCTGGGCCACGACCCAGGAGGACATCGACGCGCTGGCGGCTGTCCTGTAGGTTGATGTGATGACGAGGGGCCGCCTTGCGCCTTGGTTTGGCGTAAGGCGGCCCTTGCTTTTGAGGGGGAGGGGTTTATGCCCGAGAGATCTGAGATGTCCGAGCCGACGATTCGCCTGGCGACACCCGATGACGCGCCGGCCCTGCTTGCCATTTACGAGCCGTATGTGCTTGAGACGGCGATTACCTGCGAATATGAGGTGCCGAGCGTTGAGGAGTTTGCCGGGCGCATTGCCAAGACGCTCAAGCGCTATCCGTACTTGGTGATGGAGCTGGACGGGCGCCCGGTGGGCTATGCCTACGTGAGCGCGCTCAATAGCCGCGAGGCCTATGACTGGTCGGTCGAGACGTCGATCTACCTGGCACGGGATGTGCGCCATGGTGGGCTGGGGCGCAAACTGCACGATGCGCTCAAGCAATGCCTGGTCGCGATGGGCATTACCAACATGTGCGCGCTCATCGCCGTGCCGCATGATAAGGACGACGAGTACCTGACACACAACAGCCAGGATTTCCATGCCCATATGGGCTATCGCCTGGTGGGCGCCTTCGACCGCTGCGCGCAAAAGTTCGGTCGCTGGTATGACATGTGCTGGATGGAGCTCGTACTGGTCGAGCGCGTCCCCAACCAACCCAAACCAACCTGGTTCCCCGACCTCCCCAAACCTACCATTTAGGGACAGGTTTATTTTGGCAGGTTTTATCTGGGCAAACGTTAAATGCCGCCGCGAAGGATACGAATACCTTCGCGGCGGCTTTTATGTCGGTGCGTCCGTTTGATTGGTTTGACCTGCGGGTTTAACAAAACCCCAGATAAAACCGACCAAAATAAACCTGTCCCTTTTTGGTAGGTTAGCCGATGGGTTCGGTGTATTTGGCTCGGTCGGTTCGTTGGATGCGTTTGGAGACGTGGAGCGGGCGACCATCGGTGTCGTAGACGTAGTCGGTGATCAGAATCAGCGCCTGACCGCGCTCGACGTTAAGTAAAAACGCCTCGTTTTGCGAGGCATAGCACACCTCAAAGGTCTTATGCCCCTGCGCCGGTGCGCGGTGGAACTCCTGGCGCAGCGCGGCGTAGAGCGACCCGTTGATGTCGCGGTCGATGAGCGCCCCAAAGCTCGGCGGCAGATACGTGGTCTCCAGGCAGAGCGGCACGTCGTCCAGATAGCGCAGGCGGACGAGTTTGACGAGCTTGCTGCCCACGGCGGCATCGAAGAACCTGGCCACGCTGCCGGCTGCCTTGGCAAAGCCCGAGTCCACGGTGCGCGTGGTGGGCTTCATGCCCTGTCCCTCGACCTGCTTCGTATAGCTCGAGAACACCAGGTTGTTCTCGTGCACCTCGGGCGTGTCGGCCACAAAGGCGCCGCGTCCGCGCTCGGTGCGCACCAGGCCCTCCTCCACCAATACTTTGAGCGCGTGGCGCACGGTGCTGCGCGACAGGCCCGACTCGTCTATGAGCTCCATTTCGGACGGCAGCTTGTCTCCGCGCGCGTAGGTGCCGGCGGCGATGCGGTCGCGCAGTGTGCCCGCTAGGCGCTCGTATTGGGCCAAGTTCTTTTTCGACGAGTTGCTCATGCGATCAACCTGTATCTAACTTATATGCTTGCCGAACCAAGCATGTATCCAACATGACAACAAAACCGCTGGTAACTGATTTCTGAAAACCACAGCAGCAATATTTCTAAGACAAATATAGCATACAACTAGTCGACATCGTCAAAACATGTATGTAACTTGTATGCCATCAGGAGCATCAAACGAGAAGAAAGGCTGATGCACGATGACTACTCAGGAACAGGTTAAGGACGTCGTCTCCCAGGTTTTGGCTGACAAGGCAGACAAGGGCGGCATCAAGCGCGTCGTGTGGATCGGCGCCGGCGGATCCAACGGCGGCAACTATCCTGCCCAGTACTTTATGGAGCATGAGGCCACGCAGGTCGTGAGCTCCAGCTACACCAGCAACGAGTTCGTGCACGCCACTCCGGCCTACGTCAACGAGAACACCCTGGCCGTCGTCGTCTCCATGCGCGGCACCAAGGAGACCATCGTCGCCGCCCAGGTCGCCAAGGATCACGGCGCCAGCACCATCGCCATCTACGTTGACGAGTCCGGCCTCACCGAGGTCTGCGACTACAAGATCCAGTACGACAGCCTGGCCGTCGACGAGTCCTGCATGGGCCGCACCAATTCCGCCGTCGTGGCCATGATCGCCATGGAGCTCACGCAGCAGACCGAGGGCTATGCCGAGTACGAGACCGCCATGGCCGCCTTCGATCTGGTTGATCCCATCTACCGCAAGGCCGTCGAGTACACCACGCCGCTGGCCGCCAAGTGGGCCGAGCAGAACGCCGACAAGCCCTGCATCAACGTTATGGCTCAGGGTCCGCTCTTTGGTGCCGCCTATGTCTTTAGCATCTGCAACGTTCAGGAGATGCTGCAGATTGACTCCTGCACCATCAACACCTGCGACTTCTTCCACGGTCCCTTCGAGATCCTGGACAAGCGTACTTCGCTGTTCCAGCTCATCAGCGTCGGTCGCAGCCGTTGCAACGACGAGCGTGGCATCCGCTTCGTCAACCAGTACGGCGGTGAGCGCGTCTATCAGCTCGACGCCAAGGAGCTCGGCCTCAACGACATCAAGGATAGCGTGAGCGAGTACTTCAACCACCTGATCTTCGCCCCGATCCTCAACAACGTCTACATGCGTGCGCTTTCCGCCGTCACCCACAAGGACTACATGACGCGCCGCTACATGTGGAAATTGGACTACTAAGACTAGGGGATAGAACAAGCACCCTTATAAGTTGCGGTGGAATAGTTCCTGTTTGGGGGTCATGACCCCTTATTCAGGAACTATTTCACCGCAACTGCGTTTGGGCAGCTAATTTGGATTCCATTCGCCGAATTGTGTCTTGATAAATGTATATAACGACTATAACGTAGTACAAAACATATTGGTAACAAAGCCGAGGAGGCTACGTTGAAGAGAAGCAATCTGGGCTATGTGCTGGTGCTGATCGCCGCGCTTATGTGGGGCACCATCGGAATCTACGTCAACGGCATCTCGGCCATGGGCATTACGTCCCAAAGCATGGCGGCCTTCCGTCTGCTGGTCGGCGCTCTTATCCTGGCGCCCGTGCTGGCGTTTATGGGTTGCCGGCCGGGCGAGGGGCCCACGACGGTTCCGGGCCCGCTGGGCCTGTTCAAGGCGAGCCCCAAAGAGCTCATCCCCTGCGCGCTTGTCGGCATCATCGGCCTCGCCACCGCCAACACGCTCTATTACGAGTGTATGCGCGAGGTGGGCATGTCCACGGCGTCGGTCTTGCTCTACACCTCGCCAGTCTTTGGCTGCATCCTGGGCCGCATACTCTATAAAGAGCGCGTCACGTCGGTAAAGCTCGTGGCCATCGCCTGTAACATTCTGGGCTGCGTGCTCGCGGTAACGAACGGCGACCTGTCGGGTTTCCATTTCTCGGTTTGGGGCGTCACCTCGGGTGTCATCGCCGGACTGTGCGGCGCGCTGCTGGCGGTGTTCAGCCGCATAGCGACCAAAACCGTGCACCCGCTGGCCGTCACCTTTTGGGGCTTCGTCTTTGGCGGCGCGGTTATGGCTGCCATCACGGCTCCGTGGCCCGATATGGCGGCTGCCATGTCGCCGCAGCTTATCCTGCTGTTCGCGGGCTTTGGCCTGATCCCCACGGCCGTCGCCTACATCCTGTATATGCAGGGTCTATCCATGGGGCTCGAGACGTCCAAGGTTCCCGTCGTGATGTCGTTCGAGACGGTGGTCACCGTGCTGCTGGGCATTGGCATCTATGCCGAGTCCGCCGGCGCGATCAAGGTTCTGGGCATCGTGCTGGTGCTCACGTCCATCCTAATCATGAACACCGACTTCTCCAAGCTGCGCAACGGCGTCATTGTGAAACGTATTGTCGAGAGCATGACCTTTAAGCCCAACGCGTGGTGGACCGAGAAATCGCAGGACATGGACCTGTTCAAGGAGCGCACGGGCATCGCTCTGGAGCCCACCGTTCAGGAAAGCCCCTGGTACTTCGTGCGATAGGGGGCGTGGTATAGCGCCTGAGCTGCGGTTTTCAGTCAGTGCCGGCCTACCTCGCGCCAACGTTTCGAGTACGTTAAACCCGTCAACGGTCGATTTTCACCCGCGAACGGTCTTTATACTAATTAGCAATATAAGCAATGTATAAGACGTTATAATGACCATAACGAAAAGGAGGAGGCAAGATGAATCAGATCATTCTCGCATCTCATGGCGGCCTGGCCGCAGGCGCCAAAGACACGCTCGAGATGGTTCTCGGCGACGTGTCGAACGTCCACGTCGTGTCGCTTGCTCGTGACGACAAGGAGCCCATCACCAATAAGGTTGAGGCTATGATCGCCACGTTCAACGCGGACGACACCGTGTATGTGCTAACCGATATGCTCGGTAGCTCGGTCAACAACAACATGGTCGAGCTTTCCAAGAACGGCACGAAGTTCACGGTTATCAGCGGTTTCAACATCCCGCTGGCGCTCACGCTCGCTCTGAGCCCCGCCCCCGTCAAGGGCGCCGAGCTCGCGGCCCTCATTAACGAGGCCCGCACCGGTCTGACCAACCCCAACGCCCCGGTCGAGGTCGCCGCAGCCCCCGTCAAGAAGGCCAAGGCCGCCCGCCACAACGCCGGCCCCGCCAAGATCGTCCTCGCACGTCTTGACTACCGTCTGCTGCACGGCCAGGTCGTCTTTACCTGGACCACCAAGGTCCAGGCCGAGCGCATCATCGTCGTCGACAACGCTGCCGCCAACGATGACATCAAGAAGGGCGCTCTTAAGCTGGCAAAGCCCCAGGGCGTGCGCCTGAACGTCTTTACCGTCGAGCGTGCCCTCGCCAAGATGGACAAGCTCAACACCCTCGGTGAGCGCGTCATGTTCGTCTTTGGCAACACTGCCGAGATGCTGCAGTTCTGCCAGGGCTACAAGCTCGATGCCATCAACTTGGGCGCCACCGCCAACCACGACGGTGCCGACCAGATCGGCGGCAAGGACAGCTCCGTCTTCTTCGACGCCACCCAGAAGGCCGACGTCAACCAGCTGCTCGACATGGGCATCAAGCTCTACGTCCAGCAGACCCCCACGTATCAGAGCGTCGACATCGACGCCAAGCTGTAATCAACCAGGCTTTTGCCTGACTGAAAGGAGAAGGGTATGAATACGTTCATCAGTGCGGTGCTCGTCGGCCTCGTCGGCGTGTTCTGCATGTGGGACTCCCGCCTGCTCGGTCGTCTTAACTTCGAGCAGCCCCTCGTTGGCGCTACGCTCGTCGGTCTGCTGCTGGGCGATGTGCCCACCGGCCTTGCCGTCGGTGCCGCCGTCGAGCTCGTGTCCATGGGCCTGGTGCAGGTCGGCGCAGCCGTTCCGCCCGATATGGTCCTGGGTGGCATCGTGGCCGCTGCCTTCGCATGCCTGACCGATGCTTCCGCCGAGACCGCCATGACGATCGCCATCCCGGTCGCCGTCCTGGGTCAGCTCCTCGGCATTGTCTTCCGTTCCATCATCGCCGCCCTCACCCACGTGGCCGATAGCGCGATCGATAACGGCAAGTTTAAGACCGCCTACCGTATGCACATCTGCGCCGGCTCCGGTCTGTACGCCATCATGTACTTCCTGCCGATCTTCCTGGCCGTCTTCGTCGGTACCGACCTGGTCCAGGCCATCGTCAACATGGTTCCCGAGTGGCTGTCCGTTGGTCTGAACGTCTCGACCAAGATCATGACCGCCTACGGCTTGGCCCTGCTGCTCACCATGATGATCAAGAAGGGCATGACCCCGTTCCTGTTCATCGGCTTCCTGCTCGCCGCCTACCTCAACCTGTCCGTCATCGCGGTCGCTCTGATCGGTGTGTGCCTGGCTATCGTCTTCATGGGCTTCAAGTTCAACGGTTCCCATGCAGCCGCCGGTGTCGATTCCGACTACGATCCGCTCGAAGACGACGAAGACTAAGGAGGAACACACTATGGCAACCGCAACCAAGGACGTGTCCCTGAACAAGAAGGTCAGCCAGTTCTTCTGGCGCTCCTGGGCCATCCAGGCCTCTTGGAACTACGAGCGTCAGATGAACATGGGCTTCCTCTACGGCATGGTTCCCACGCTCGACCGCCTCTATCCGGATGAGTCCGACCCCAAGCAGCTCGCTGCTAAGAAAGAGGCTTACCACCGTCACATGGCGTTCTACAACTGCACCCCGCAGACGAGCGCTTTCGTCCTCGGCCTCGCCGCCTCCATGGAGGAGGAGTACGCCAAGGATCCCGAGAACTTCGACCCCGATTCGATCAACGCGGTCAAGACCTCCCTCATGGGCCCGCTTTCCGGTATCGGTGACTCCTTCTTCCAGGGCACTATCCGCGTCATCGCCTTTGGCCTGGGCGTTCAGCTGGCTCAGCAGGGCTCCATCATGGGCCCGATCCTGGCCATGCTCATCTCCATCGTCCCTTCCGTGCTGGTCACTTGGTTCGCTGCCAAGATCGGCTACCAGGGCGGCCACGAGTATCTGAGCAAGCTCCAGGGCGGCGACCTCATGGAGAAGCTCATGTATGTCTGCGGCATCGTGGGTCTTATGTCCGTGGGCGGCATGATCGCTACGCTGATCGGCGCCACCACCCCGCTGCAGTTCGCTGACGGCACCGTCGTGATCCAGGACATCCTGGACGGCATGATGCCCCAGATGATCTCCCTCGGCCTCACCGGCCTTATGTACTGGCTCATCAAGAAGAACGTCAACACCGGTTGGCTTCTCGTGATCGCCATCGTGGGCGGCATCGCCCTCTCCGCGGCCGGCATCCTGGCCTAGTCGCGACCAAGCGTCCAAACGCTTTCCCCGGGGGCCTGCCTGGCATCCCATACCCCAGGCAGGTTCCCATCCCCAAACGTGACAAAGGGGCAACTCCTTTGCCACATCCTCAACGGGCTGGCGACTCGGCCCCAATCACAGTAACCCTGCGAGCGTCCGGCAATGTGGCGCCGCAAAAATTGAAAGGAATGTGTCAGATGTACGAGATCGACCTTAACCTCCCTAAGCAGATCGTCGCTGACGTCCTGTCCAACCACGAGATTCACAGCGTCGCTTTCGTCGGCTGCGGCGCCTCCATGTCCGACCTGTACCCCGCCAAGTATTTCCTGGCCAACAACACGGACAAGCTGAACGTTCAGATCTTCACCGCTAACGAGTTCAACTACGACACGCCTTCCTGGGTCAACGAGCACACCTTCGTGATCACCTGCTCCCTCGGTGGCTCCACGCCTGAGACCGTCGAGGCCAACAAGACCGCCAAGAAGCACAACTGCCCGGTCGTCTCCCTCACCAACAAGGCTGGCTCCGCTCTGACCGTCGACGCCGACCACGTCATCGTCCACGGCTTCCACGCCAACTATGCCGCCAAGGCCGAGAAGCCTGGCTACGCCATCGCTCTTGCTCTCGAGATCCTTCAGCAGACCGAGGGCTATGATCACTACGAGGATATGATCACCGGCCTCACCAACATCTTCGACCTGTGCGAGAACGCCGCTCAGCACTGCACCAAGCTCGCCAAGAAGTTCGCCGAGGACTTCAAGGATGACAAGATGATCTACTTCATGGCTTCCGGTGCCTCCGAGAAGATGGCCTACTCTCACGCCGCTTTCCTGTTCACCGAGATGCAGTGGATCGACGCCGCCGCCTACAACACCGGCGAGTACTTCCACGGCCCGTTCGAGGTTTCCACCGAGGGTAAGCCCTACGTCTTCTTCATGTCCGATGGTGCTACCCGTCCGATGGACGCCCGCGCCCTCACCTTCCTTGAGCGCATGGGTGCCAAGGTCGCTCTGATCGACTCCAAGGACTACGGTCTGGCCGACGCCGTACCCGCGAGCGTCATCACCTACTTCAACCCGCTGCTGCACCTCGCCGTTATGCGCGAGTACGGCAACCAGATCGCCGAGGCCCGTCAGCACCCGCTGACCATGCGTCGCTACATGTGGAAGCTTTCCTACTAATCACAAGTAAGTAAACCTTACGGGTTGATTGAAAGGGGATGGGGTTTGCGCCCCGTCCCCTTTTTTGCTCTGGGGAGGGCGTATCCGTCGCGCCACAAAACCTCAGATAAAACCTACCAAAATAAACCTGTCCCTTTTTGGCAGGTGGGAGGAGATGTGTATGATCAAGGCAGTGCTGTTTGATATGGACGGCGTGCTGGTCGATACCGAGTGGTTCTACAACCGTCGTCGCGTGGCGTTTATGGAAGAGAAGGGGTTCCATTTTGACGAGATCCCCGATCTTTCGGGATCTAACGAGCCTGCCATTTGGGAGGCGCTGGTGCCCGACGATGTTGAGCTGCGCGAGCGTCTGCGCGTGGAGTACAAGCAGGTCTACAGCCCGGATCACCCCGTTCCGTATGCCGAGCTGCTCAACGAGCAGACGGAGCCGGTGATGCGCGAGCTGCACGAGCGTGGCGTGAAGTGTGCCATCGCGAGTTCGTCCTATCGCGAGCTGATCGACGAGCTGGTGGAGATTGCCGGCATTGCCGATGTGCTGGATTACACCATCAGCGGTCACGAGTGCAGCGCGTTTAAGCCCAACCCCGAGATCTACCTGCGCGCCATGGAAGCGCTGGGTGTGGAGCCCGCCGAGTGCCTGGTTATCGAGGATTCGCCTTTGGGTATCGAGGCTGGCAAACGTTCCGGCGCCCGCGTCCTGGCGCTGCGTCCGCACGAGGGCGTTAACCTCGATCAATCGCGAGCCGATGCCGTTATCGATAATTTGACCGACATTTTGGCCGCTTTGTAGTGTCAATCCGCCGCGAGAAGCACGGGTTCAAACGTTTTTTTCGGTGGATTGGCTCAATTTGGTTTCTATTTTGATCCGTTTGGCTTCGATTCGGGCTAAGTGAGTAGACTTTTTGGCGCAGGCCGAGCACAATGCATATCTTCCTTTGTAAAACCGCAGGTCACAGGGGTGGCGGTTTTGGGTGTGCTCGGCAGATCGTAAAAAGTCTACTCACTTGTAATTTGGGCCTTTGGTCGTGGGGGTTGCTGGTCCCGCTTTGGTTGTCGAGGGAGGGTGAATTGAAGCGCCCCCGTACGCTCCATGCTACAATCGCGGGCATGCCCCACAACCACATCTGCCTTCGAAGGGAGCCTACGTGGCGAACGCCATCAATCAGCTCACGGACCGCGTGCTCGTGCTCGGCCGTCTCACCATCGTCCGCCGCGCCATTACTGCAGTGGCGGTCACAATTTCCGCCGTTCTCCAGACATTTCTGATCCAGGCATTCATTCGGCCCGCCGACCTGCTTCCGAGCGGCCTCACCGGCGTCGCTGTCCTGCTCGATCGCGTTACCTCGCTCGGCGGCGTTCACATCGACATCTCGCTCGGTATGCTCGCGCTCAACATCCCCGTGGCGCTCCTATGCTGGAGCGGCATTAGCAAGCGCTTCGTCATCTTCTCGATGATGCAGGTCGTGCTCTCATCGCTGTTCCTCAACGTCTTTCACTTCGCACCGTTTTTGGGCGACAAGATTATGCTCATCATTTTTGGCGGCGTGGTCTCGGGTCTGGGCGCTGCCATCGCGCTTAAGTCCGGCGCATCCACTGGCGGCACCGACTTTATCGCGCTGTGGGTTTCCAACCACACGGGCAAGACCATCTGGGGCGTCATCTTTGGTTTCAACTGCTTTATCCTGGCGATCTTTGGCTTTATGTTTGGCTGGGACAAGGCGGCGTACTCCATCGTGTTCCAGTTTATTTCGACCAAGACCATCGACAGTTTCTATCGTCGTTACGACCGCGTGACGCTGCAGATCACGACGCGTAAGGCAGACGAGGTCATGACCGCCTATGTTGACCATTTTCAGCATGGCATTAGCTGTGCCGAGGTCATCGGCGGATACAGCCGCGAAAAGATGTATCTGCTGCACGCCGTTGTCTCGACCTACGAGAGTCAGGACATTATCAAGCTGGTGTGTGACATTGATCCCGGCGCCGTGATCAATGTGTTCCACACGCTCAACTTTGTGGGCGGCTGGTGGGGCGGTCATGTCGACGAGCCCATGCCCACGGCCGTACCCGATCCCGACAAGCCCGCGCGCATGGCCAGCAGGCAGGCGCGCCTCAGCGAGCAGGACAGCCTGCAGCAGGACGACGGCAAGTAGGGTACCGGCATTTTGCCGGCCTGGCGCAATCCTGTCCGCTTGAGCCTCCCGAAAGCCTCGCTGCTTTCGGGAGGCCTTCGTTTGCCCAGATAAAACCTACCAAAATGAAGCTGTCGCTTTTTGGTAGGGAGGGTGTATCGTTTTATCAATATGAGGTAACATGAAACTAGACGTTATATACGTATTAGTTATTTCGATATTCCAATAAGAGTGATTAGATATGCCTACGCCCAAAAATGCACCGCTTTACCAGCAGATTTATGACGAAATCAAGGACGCGATCGAGAAAGGTGTTTATGCACCCAAGGAGCGTATTCCGTCCGAGCTTGAGCTAGCCGAGCAGTACGACGTGAGCCGCATTACGGTGCGCCGCGCCGTCGAGGAGCTGTGCTCCGATGGCTACCTGGTTAAGCAGCAGGGCCGTGGCACCTTTGTCTCCACGCCGCACATCAACCGCCAGTTCCACGCTTCGACGCTGCAGACGTTTACCGCGCTGTGTGCCGATAATGACATGAAGGCGGGCGCGCATGTGGTCGATCGCCAGATTGTGCCGGCACGTCAAAACGAGATGGAGTTCTTTGGCCTGCAGAAGGACGCGCTGCTGCTGCACATCAAGCGCGTGCGTACGGCCGACGGCGAGCCCATTTTTGAGGAGAACATCTTTGTGCCGTTTGACGCCTACCGTGAGCTGTTGACGGCCGATCTTGAGGACAAGTCGATTTTTGCCGAGGTCGAGCGTGTTGGCGGAACGCCGATTGTCTCGGTTGGCTACCGCACGGTCGAGGCCGTTCGTGCCAATACCGAGCAGGCGGCCGAGTTGGGCATTGCTCCGCACGATCCACTGCTCAACCTGCGTGCCGGCTTTATCGGCCCCAATGGCGAGCCGGTTCTGATGGGTAAGCAGTACTACGTGGGATCGCGCTACGTTATGGTTATGTAAGTTACGGCGTTTTACCAAACGCCGTAACTGCTCGACGCTGCAAACGCCCCTAAGCGGCAATCTGACGTTCAATCGTCGGTCGCGTACCAAAGTACGCTTCCCTCCTCTTTCACGTCACCTTGCTCGCTTAGGGGCGTTTTCGCTGGCTTATGCTCAACCTGCGGCGTTTCCGTGCTTGTCAAGAGATGAAACATCGGCGTTGCTGGGCCGGCACTTGGAGACGTTTCTCTTCTGCCGGCACCTGGGGACACTCCTTAGTCATTGGGGACGTTCTTAAATGGCTAGTCATTCAAGAACGTTCCCAATGACTACCCGCAGAATGAGCGTGGCTGACAGCCGGGCGACGCCGGTCCGCGTGGCGGCGTATAATCGGCGGCAGATGACTTAGACGTTAGGAAACCATGACCGATAGCATGCAGCAGATGGCGCTCGACACGCTCGGCGCCTATTTTGGCTACACCTCGTTTCGCCCGGGGCAGGACCGCATGGTCGATGCGATCCTTGCCGGCCGCGATGCCCTGGGCGTTATGCCCACGGGCGCCGGTAAGTCCATCTGCTACCAGGTACCTGCACTTATGCTGCCCGGCATCACCTTTGTGGTGAGCCCGCTGCTGTCGCTTATGGAGGATCAGACTCGCGCACTGCTCGCGGCGGGTGCACGCCCCAGTTATCTCAACTCCAGCCTTACGCCGGCCCAGCAAAATACCGTGCTCAAGCGTGCGCGCGAGGGCCGCTACCAGCTTATGTATGTGGCGCCCGAGCGCCTGCTCGAGCCGCGATTTTTGGCCTTTGCGCAGGAGGCTGCGGCCGAAGGCAGCATCGGCGTGCCGCTCGTGGCCATTGACGAGGCCCACTGCGTAAGCCAGTGGGGCCAGGATTTCCGCCCCGCCTACCTGCAGATTCGCGAGTTCATCGATGCACTGCCACAGCGCCCGATCGTGGCGGCGTTTACCGCCACGGCGACCGAGCGCGTGCGTACGGACATTCAGCAGATGCTCGGTCTGCAAAATCCTGCAACCGTGGTGACAGGCTTCGATCGCAAGAACCTCTACTTTGGTTGCGAGGAGATGGGCGACAAGGCCAAGACCGCCTGGGTGCGCGACTACGTGATCGCGCATTCGAGCGAGAGCGGCATCGTGTATTGCTCGACCCGCAAGACGGTCGACGCGCTGGCCGCGGAGCTTGCCGAGGCACTGGGCCCCAGCGGCATTCGCGTAGGCCGCTACCATGCCGGCATGGGCAACGACGCCCGCCGCCAGAGCCAGCGTGCCTTTATCGACGACGACATCCAGGTGATGGTTGCTACCAACGCCTTTGGCATGGGCATCGACAAGCCCAACGTGCGCTACGTGATTCACAACAACGTGCCCGAGAGCATCGAGGCGTACTACCAAGAGGCGGGCCGCGCTGGCCGCGATGGCGATCCGGCCAGCTGTCACTTGCTGTGGAACGGTAACGATTTTCGCATGCGCCGCTTTTTGATCGACCGCGGCGATGCGGCCGACGAGGCGCTTGACGATGAGCAGCGCGCGTGGGCGCTCCAGAATCGATATCGTCTGCTCAGCCAGATGGAGGGCTACTGCAATACCACGGGCTGCCTGCGCGAATACATGCTGCGCTACTTTGGCGACGAGGCCGCGGCCGAGCATGCTGCTGCGGCTGGTGCGGGCGCCACCGCCACGGACGACGCCGAGGGCTGCGGCAACTGCAGCAACTGCCTCACGCAGTTCGAGGTCGAGGACGTCACCGATATGGCCCGCGCCGCCGTGCGTTATGTGGCCACGCGTCCCATGCGCTTTGGCAAGTCGCTGATCGCCGATGTGCTCCACGGCGGCAACACCGAGCGCATTCGCCAGATGCATCTGGACGAGGACCGCGGCTACGGTGAGCTGTCGAGCGAATCGGTCGGGCGCATCAAGGACATCATCGGCCAGCTGTGCGGCCGCGGCTATCTGGCCACCTCGCAGGGGCAGTACCCGGTCGTGGGGCTGGGCCCGCGTGCCGGCGAGGTCGAGGATGAGGCGTTTGCCTTTACCGTTAAGCGTCGCGCGTCCAAGCGCAAGGCCTCGGCCCGCGCCCGCCGTGCGGTGGATCTGCTGCGCGAGGAGGCCGAGCTGGATCAACGCCCGCGCGTGGGCGACGATGCCGAGCTGTTCGAGCGCCTGCGTGCCCTCCGCAAGGAGATCTCGACGGAGCTGGAGATGGCGCCGTACATGGTCTTCTCCGACAAGGCCCTGCGCGGCCTGTGCCGCCTGCGCCCGCAGACGCGCGACGAGCTGATCCAGG
Organism: uncultured Collinsella sp.; assembly: GCA_937949355.1. Taxonomy (GTDB): domain Bacteria; phylum Actinomycetota; class Coriobacteriia; order Coriobacteriales; family Coriobacteriaceae; genus Collinsella. The sequence goes on from CALEDY010000069.1 coordinate 25,670, forward strand.
TCAACGGCATTGGCGAGAAAAAGGCCGACGCCTTTGGCGAGCAGTTTATGGCGGCGATTGAAGAGTTTGAGTCCGAGCATGCGCGGGATGGAGCGTAACGATGGCTTTCGATAGCAAGACCGACCGTACTGACGTGTCCGCCGTGCCGCTGTACCAGCAGGTCATGGACGACCTAAAGGGCGAGATCGCGCGCGGCGTGTACGCTGCCGGCTCGCGCATTCCTTCCGAGATGGAGCTCGCGAAGTCCTACGGCGTGGGGCGCGTCACCGTGCGTCGCGCCATCGAGGAGCTGTCGCGTGCGGGGTATCTCAACCGCCAGCAGGGGAGGGGCACCTTTGTGTGCGCTCCCAAGCTCAAGCGCAAGATTCGTCAGAAGGGCGACGTCCAGAGCTTTACCGATGGCTGCGTTGCCAACGATATGGTGCCGGGCGCGCGCCTGGTGTCGCGCACGGTGGTCGCCGCAACGCGCGAGGACGCGGCGTTTTTTGGCGTGGAGCCCGGCTGCGAGCTCATCGTGGTCGAGCGCGTGCGCACGGCCGACGGCATCCCCGTCATGCTCGAGAACAACGCCTTTGTACTCGCCGACCATCCCTACTTGCAGACGCTGGCCGATGAGGACCTTTCCGATAACTCAATCTTTGCGCTCGTTGCCGAGCATTCGGGCCGCGCGCCGCTCAAGTCCGATCCCTGTACCGTGGAGATCGCGCTCGCCGATGCTCAAGCCGCTCCGCTGCTGGAGGTGCCGGTCGGTGAGCCGATCTTCTATATGGAGGCGTACTTTACCGATGCCGATGAGCGGCCCCTGCTGCTCGGCCGCCAAAAGATCGTGGGCTCGCGCTACGTGTTCGACATCTAACGTCCATAGATAGAACAACATAGAACAAATTCGCCGAAATGACTTCACCTGCTGTAGCTTGCGTGTTATAAATAGAACAACATAGAACGACCGCAGGTACGAGCTGCTGTCGCTCAAGGCCGCCACACAAGGAGGAACATCAGCATGAACGCACATGATCTGGTTCAGGAAATCATCGAGCGCAAGGGTAAGATCGAGAACGTCTTTTGGATCGCCTGCGGCGGTTCGATGATCGACTTGATGCCGGCCAACGAGCTGCTCAAGCGCGAGGCCACCACGTTTACCTCGACGGTCTACACCGCGCGCGAGTTCTGCCTGATGGCCCCCAAGAGCCTCGGCGAAAAGTCGCTCGTCATCGCCTGCAGCCACAGCGGCAACACGCAGGAGGTCGTCGACGGCTGCGAGATGGCGCTGGCTGCCGGCGCCGAGGTCGTTGCCATGACCGACTGCGAGGGCTCCAAGATCGACAACGGCAAGTGGACCACCTGGGTCTACCCGTGGGGCGAGGGTGTGTCGCAGGCCGAGGTGCCTCAGGGTATCGGCGCTCTGATCGCCGCCGAGCTGCTCGACCAGCAGGAAGGCTACGAGGCGCTCGCCGACATGTACGAAGGCCTCAAGCAGATGGACACGCTGCTGCCCGCCGCCCGCGAGAAGGTCAACGCCGAGCTGGGCGCCCGCTTCGCCGAGCTCTGCCAGCAGCACAAGTTCTTCTATATCCTGGGCTCTGGCCCCAACTTTAGCCAGACCTACGCCATGGCCATCTGCTCGCTCATGGAGATGCAGTGGCAGCACTGCTGCTACATCCACTCCGGCGAGTACTTCCACGGCCCGTTCGAGGCCACCGAGCCCGGCGTGTTCTACTTTGTGCAGCTTGGCGCGGGCGAGTGCCGCCCCATGGAGGAGCGCGCTCTTGCGTTCCTTAACACGCACACCGATACAGTCATGGTGCTCGATGCGCTCGAGTACGGTGTGGGCGAAGTGCCTGCCAGCGTTCGTTCGTTCCTGGAGCCGATCTTCTTCTACAACATGAGCTGCGAGCTGCGCGCCGCCCGCGGCAAGGTCTTCGACCACAGCCCCGAGGTTCGTCGCTACATGGGCATCGAACAGTACTAATATACCGGGAATAACCTCTCACGACGGGGTCTGCGCTGCGCGCGGGCCCCGTTTTGCGTTGTGGCGGCCGGATTCGTGTCTGCGCGAAAACGAAGGTGAATACTTTTCCGCGAAGTGAACGACATATTTTGGACCCCCGAAGCATCCACACTTTTTGACGCCAAAACTGCAGGGAAAACTCGGCGAAACCGCAGGAAGCGGCGTCTGAAAAGTGTCGATGCTTCGGGGGCTCGTTTTTGCTCGTTCACTTCGCGGAAAAGTATTCACCTTCGATTCGCAAGGGCACTGCGTGAGTCAAAAAAGCGGGCCGCGCCGGGGATTTCCGGCGCGCCCGCTTGGTATCGCGCTTCGATTCGCAAGGTTGCGGCAGCCAGCGGCCTACTTTGCGTCGTAGGCCTCGGCGTCCCACCAGTCGAGCTGGGCGATGTTGTCGCGAATGTGCTGGCAGCTCTTGTGGAAGCCCTCGAGCTCGTGCTCGGACAGGTCGAGCGTGTAGACCTCCTCGACGCCCTCGGCACCGATTACGCACGGCAGGGAGGTGAAGATGCCCTCCTCGCCATACTGGCCGGTCATAAGCGTAGAGGCCGAAAGCACGGCATGCTCGTTATGCAGCACAGCGGCGCAAACGCGCGCGGCGGAGTTGGCGACGGCGTACTCGGTGCACTGTTTGCCCTGGTAGGTTACGTAGCCGCCCTTGCGTGCGAGCTCCTCGACCTCCATGTGGTCAAAGGCGTACTTGTCGGGGTTCTCGGCCTGAAGCTCGTTAAGGCTCTTGCCGGCGATGGTTGCGGCCTTAAAGGCGGCCAGCTGGCTAAAGCCGTGCTCGCCGATCATGTAGGCGTCGATGGACTTGGGGCTCACGCCGACCTTCTTGGAGATCTCGGTGCGCAGACGGGCGGAATCCAGGCCGCAGCCCGAGCCGATGATCTTCTTGGGATCGTAGCCGGTCAGATGCCACAGCTCGGTGCATACGACGTCGCAGGGGTTGGAGATGCTTACGAAGATGCCGTCGAAGCCGGCGTCGACGATGCGCTTGGCAAAGGTGCGGGCGGCGTCGGTGGTAAAGAACAGCTCGCCGTCGCGGTTGCCGGCGGCCAGCGCGACCTTACCGGCAGCGTTGACGATGACGTCGCAACAGGCCAGCTCCTCGTAGTGGTCGTAGCAGTTGATGATCTTGGTGTTGTACGGGACAAACGAAAGGGAGTCGCGCAGGTCCTGGACCTCGGAAGTCACCTTGGCCTCGTTGATATCGCACAGGTACAGCTCATCGGCAATGCCCTGCATAAGCAGGCTGTTGGCGACATGTGCTCCTACGTGGCCCTGGCCGACCACACCGATTTTACGCGTCTGGTACATATATGTATCCTTTCGGCCGAGTTTTTCGCGTCGAACCATTGTAGCGTCCAGCTGCCACTTTGCTAGACTAAAGTGCCGTAGATTTTTGGGACATGCCTTAATCTCTACTTTTGGAGTGATTTGGGCCGCTGACGGCATCGCTGGGCGATGTGCTCGCGCGGATAGGGCTGCTCGTTGTACCATAGCTGCAACTGACTCGTAAGGAGCATCCATGCCCATTCGCATTCCCGACGCCCTCCCTGCCGCCGCGCAGCTCGAGAGCGAGAACATCTTTGTCATGACCGAGTACCGCGCGCTGCACCAGGACATCCGTCCTCTGCGCGTGCTCATCCTCAACCTCATGCCCACCAAGATCGCCACCGAGACGCAGATCATGCGCAAGCTCTCCAACACGCCGCTACAGGTGGAGGTGGACCTGCTGCGCACCAAGACGCACGAGGCCACGCACGTGAGCGCCGGCCACCTGGAGACGTTCTACCGCACGTTCGACGACATCCGCGACATCCACTACGACGGCCTGATCATCACGGGCGCGCCGGTGGAGCAGATGCCGTTCGAGGAGGTCGACTACTGGCCCGAGCTCTGCCAGATCATGGATTGGTCAACCACGCACGTGCACTCTACGCTGCACATTTGTTGGGGCGCGCAGGCCGGCCTGTACCATCATTACGGTATCCAGAAGTACGACCTGCCGGCAAAGGCGAGCGGCGTGTTTGAGCATTATCTGGTGAAGCCGCAAAGCCCGCTGGTCCGCGGCTTCGACGACCGTTTCTATGCCGTGCATTCGCGCAACACCGATGTGCGCCGCGAGGACGTGGAGGCCGAGCCGCAGCTTGAGGTTGTGGCCGTGTCCGACGAGGTGGGCCTGTACATCGTCAAGTCGACCGACAGCCGTCGCTTCTTTGTATTTGGCCATCCCGAGTACGATACCGACACGTTGCGTCTGGAATACGAGCGCGACGTGAAACGCGGCCTCAACCCTCAAGTGCCGGCGCATTACTTCCCAGGTGACGACCCCACCGCCGAGCCGCGCAACGTCTGGCGCAGTCAGGCTCAGCTGCTCTACACCAACTGGCTCAACTACTACGTCTACCAGACCACGCCCTACGATCTGGCCCGCGCCGGCGAGGAGCACTAGGCCGTCGGGATATGCGTCAGCCGTTAGGCGCCGATGATGTGGGGTAGCGGCAGGTCGTGGGCGTCGGTGGGAACGTGTTCGACGCGCTGTTCGTCAAAGGCGATGCCGGTGATTTGGCATGCGGGCGAGAGCATGGGCAGGTAGCGGTCGTAGCAGCCTCCGCCGTAGCCCAGGCGCGCGCCGGCTCGGTCGAAAGCCACGAGCGGCACGACAACCATGTCGAGCTCGGCGGCGGGCACGATGGGGAAGTGGTCGCTGTCGACGTCCGTGGCTGCGAAGGCCCGCGTAGGGTAGGCGATAAACGGGGCCTCGGATGCATCGCCGGCAGAGACTGCCCGCATGCACATGCGCTGGCCGCATGCGGCGGCGTCGCTTGCCGAGAGCATGCACGGATAGGCCACGCGCCAGCCGCGTTTGGCGGCCGCAGCGGCAAACGCGGCGGGGTCGACTTCGGAACCCATGGCGGCATAGACGGCAACGGTGCGTTGGCCCGCAGTGCCGCTGGACTCCATCAGCTCAACAAGCCGCGCGCATACAACAGCGGACTTTGCCGCCCGCACATCCAAATCAAGAGCATCGCGCCGAGCAATCACCGCCCGCCGCAACTCAGCCTTATCCATCCCAGCCTCATCTCCCGAACCTACCAAAAAGGGACAGGTTTATTTTGGTAGGTTTTATCTGGGCAAACGCGATATGGGCAGTAAAGCTACCGCAAATATGCCTGCGAACTGCGCCCTTTGTGGTTGTTTGGGCCTATGCGTTAATGCTATAACGCCGCAGCGATTGCTTCAGTCACAAACTTATTGAGTGACTCACCCTTCTTTGCCGCTGCCAGCGCTGCTTGCTTGTGGAGCTCAGAGCCCGTTCTTACGTTGAACGAGCCCTTAAAAGCTCGCTCGGGTTCCTTGCCCTTCTCGGCGCAAAACTCAAGGTAATCGTCGACGGCGTCGTGGAAGCATTGCTCCACTTCTTCAACCGTGGAGCCTTCAAATACGATTGCGTCCCTAATGCCGGTGACCATACCTGTGAGCACATGCTGTTCGGCATCGAACTCGACTGGGGCGAAATAACCCTTGTATGCCAAAACGTTACTCATGACTACCTCCGACATCTTGCAGAAATCGAACGATGTTTCGAATGGCCCCGCTGTCAATTCGTCAGATGGATGTGGCGCGTGCATTACGAACATCCTGCCATCTGATGGCCTGTAGAAGCGAACGCGCGATCCGGATGTCTTGCCTTTGTTGTCCATTTCAAAGCCATATGAAGCCATGACTTTTAAAAAATCGGTATACCGATACGTCGAAGGGCAGCTAAGCAGTTGGGCGATGAGTTTATCGGTCCGAGTCATCCCGCCTCACATTCTGCAACTATATCCTAGTTGCAATTTAGGTCCGATGCAAGCATCCCTACTATAGAACATATGTACGTATGGAACAAGTGTTCGAATCACCACAAAGGCACCTGTGAACTGCGCCCCTTTGCGGCGGTTTGGGCTGAATGTTGCGCAACAAGGGCTGCATTTTTGGGTTTACCTTCATGGTGGAAAGGATGCACCGAAAGGAGCCCGCCATGTTTTGTCGTTCGTGTGGCACACCGCTTGTCGACGACGCCCTCTTTTGCCCCGTATGCGGCGCACCCGTAGCACCAGACCAGGTCGCGGCCACGCAGCAACCCCAGCCTGCCGCACCCGCTTCCCAGCAATACATGCCCGTGCAGCAGTCCGCGCGGCGCAAGCGTTCCAAGAGGCCCCTCATCGCTCTCGCCGCGGTGCTTGCCGTGGCGGCGGGTGTCGGCGGGGGAGCGCTGTTCTACTTCACCCAGATCGCGACCACTCCAATTGACGAAAAGACCTTTCCGGACAGCGGCATGCGTGCGCTTGTCTCGACCAAATACGACACCAACGGTGACGGCCGCATCTCACGCGACGAGGCCAAGGCGGTGACGTCGGTCGAGCTGGACGGCGTCACGTCGACGCAGGGCCTGGGCAAGGTGTTCCCCAACATCGTCAGCGTGGAATCCGGCGGGGACAAGCTGGTCAACCTGGACCTTTCGGGCTGCGGCGACCTTAAGACCGTCGAGCTTAACTCGGCGAGTAATGTCACCGTCGTTAACCTGGACGGTTGCGACAACATCGAGAAGCTCGATCTTTCAAATGCCGGGGAGCTCAAAAGCGTCGATCTTTCGGGCAAAAAGAAGCTCGCCACGTTGGCACTGCCGCAGGATACGAAGGTTAGCGGCATTAAGGACACGCAGCTCGACGAGCTGTGGCTGCCGGTGTCCTACGAGGGTACCGATAAATCGGACCAGTACGGCGATATCTACGAGATCGAGCGTGACGAGAACGGTTACGTCACGGGCTTCACGTCTGCCGTCAAGCAAGGTGGCGGCGTAAGCTACAGCGTCGAACATGACGAGACACATCGCATTTCGGAGATTGAGGAAGATCTGGCGGGCGGTTACGAGAACGTCAACACGTTTACGTACGACGCCGACGGTAACGTCACGCGCATCGATTGCGATGCCGACTTGAGCGATTCGTCGAGCACAACGACGTTTACCTACGACGCGGACGGAAACCTGATCAACAAGACGACCCATGCGGGTTACGGCGAGAGCGCGAGCACGTATATTTATCAGGACGGCAATATGGTGACCAACACCGATACCAGCCCGGCCAATCCTCGGACGGTCGTGTATTCGTACGGATACGACAAGGATCGCGTGACGTCCTTTACGCTGGACTGCCAGGGTGACACGGTGGGAACTACGTGGACGATTACCGCGGGCTACGAGTACGACAAGGACGGCAACATTTCGCGTATCTCGCCTGTGGCATATGACTCGCACGGCAACGATTACGGTTCGCTGAGCTCGTATTCCGCGGTGGATTATTCGTACAGCGACGGCAGGCTCGACAGGATTGATTCCGAGCGCGGCGGCTATGCGGAGTTCTATTACGACGAGCACGGCAACCTGACGTCGGTCGACGAGTATGCCGGCCGCGGTTCGGATGCCGAGTTTGAGTTTGAGCACGAGGTCGAGTATCAGCGCTACTTCTGCAGCAAGCACGAGAAGAACAAGCCGGAGGAGTGGATTCGTCTGGATGCAGAGTACGACGTCGACCAGGGTAGCTGGAGTAATGACTCCGATTATGGTCGTGAGCGCTTTGCAACCATGTACGAGCTCGATCCGCTGGCGGCCAGGCTGAACCCGTTCATCAAGTAGCAGCCCACTCGCAAACCACCCAAAGGGACAGATGCCTTTGGGTGGTTTTTGCTGAAGGGCGGGTGTCTGCGGCGGTTTGTCTCGATCTGTAACAGTAACTCGGCAAAAATGGGCCTAGCTGTTACAGATCGAGACAAAGAGCCGGCGCCATTCGGAAACGTCTTGATCTGTAACATCTGGAGCCGATATTGCCGCCTAGATGTTACAGATCGAGACAAAACCGGCGGGACGTGCTGAGCTGCCCCGCCCAAGCGGCGGAAAAAGAAAAGGTAGATTTTTAGGCATGTCCCAAAAATCTACCTTTGTGCGTTAGGCCAGCAGGTCGACTACGTTGAAGCAGGCGTTGCTCTTGGCGATGACTTCGCGACCGCCAAAGACGCAGGTCGGCGACTCGGCTGCGATGCGCGTGACGTCGGTGCCGAGCGAGCGCAGCTCGGCGGGCGTGGCAGCGAGCATCTGGGCGCGGCGCTCCTCGCGTGCGTGCGGATCGAGCCCGGCCAAGTAGGTCGTGTTACGGCGCTTGGTGAGCGCGTACGGCTTCACGGGCGCGTCCATGCCGCTCACGCAGCTTACGATAAAGCCCTCGAAGGCGGCCTCGTCGGGCTCAAAGCTGCCGAGCCATGAGCCCGCGAGTTCCACGCGGTCAATCGAAGGATCGACCGCCGGGTCGCGGTAAGTGTAGAACGCCGCCTGACGCTCGCCTGCCGCTCGGAATCCGCAGCCGTACGCACCGCCCTTCACGCGGATCTCGTTCCACAGGTAGTCGTAGGAGAGCGCGTTGGCGGCAACCGCCCAGGCGCCCGTCACGTCGATGCCCAGGCGACGCGGGTCGCACGCGCTTGCCGCAAAGCAGATGTCGCTGGGGATAATGAACGCCTCGTGACGGTCGTGCGGCTCCGGCACCACGAGCGTGCCGCTGGCAGCGCCGTCGCCAGCGCCAAGCCCCAGGTTGCCCGCGGCATCCCAGTACGCGTCAAAGTCCTCGTCGCTGCCGGTAAAGCTCGCCATGCAGCCATCGGCCGCAAAGATGCGGTCTGCCAGCGCGGCAAGCTTGGCGCGCAGGTCGTCCAGTCGCTCGTCAAAGTGCTCGAGCAGATCGCGCAGGAACAGGTAGAAGTCCACGCCCGAAAGCTGCTCGCGCACCACGGCCGAAGGCGAACTGTAGCTCATCGCGCGACCGAGCGCCGCCGAGTGGCCGTTGTTGATAAAGCCCTGCTCAAGCTCAATGCGAATCTGCGTAAGCACGTCGCGCACGCGGTCGGCGTCGGCATCGAGCAACAGCGTGCTCGACCACACCTCGCGCGGCAGACTCGCCAGCGCGTCGATCTTTTCGGACAGGGCGCCGGCGCTCACCAGCAGGTAGGGGCGCACGCCGTCCACGTCGGGCTGCGTCATGACCTCGGTCGTAAAGCTCAAAAAGCCCAGCTTTCCGGCGAGCAGGTTGTCGAGTTCCTCGGCCGAATGCTCGCGCGTGGGCAGCTGCTTGAGCAGGCGGCAGAGCAGCGTCACATAGGGCAGGTCCTCAAATGCGACGCAGCTCAGGTCGAAGTACTGCATGGCGTAGGCCAGGCGGTTGGTGGGGATGCCGTGACGCAGGCAGGGGATGGGCGCAGTCGTGTCCACAACGAGCGGCGGCTCGGGGCGCGCCTCGCCAATGTCGGATACGCGGAGGCGCGGCAGCGTGGCCTTGTCCTCGGGCGTGTCCTCAGCCTCCTGCGCGGCACGCAGCGCGGCCGTGCGCTCGACCACGTCGGCCAGCTCGGTATCGGTCATGGCGTCGCGCTTGGCTGCCAGCTCGGCGGCCTCGGCACCCTCCGAACCCTCGGCGGCGTCCACCGGCACCAGCTCGACCAGCGCCATGTGATCGTTCTGCAGCACCAGCTCGCGCAGCAGGTCCTCAAAGTAGCTGCCGTCCAGCTCGCCACGAAGCTCCTCGTACACCGGGCCGTACTTGAGCGCCAGCGTCGCGGCGTCGTCATCGTAGAGCCAGGTGCTCAGCGCGTCGCACGCAATGGCCACGCCGTCGGCGATACCGTAGTCGCGCTGGCGCAGGTCGTACTCGTTGCTGCTGATGATGGCTTCCAGGCGCTCGCGCGGAACGCCGTGCTCACACAGGTCGCGGCAGGCGTCCTGGAACACGCGGCGCAGCTCGCGCGCTACGCCGGGCTGCGCGTTTTGCAGCATGATGAGCTCGTAGGGCTGCAGGCTCTCGGCTGCGGTGTAGCTCACCACGTTGCCGCCCAGGCCGGCGGCCAGAATGGCCTTCTTAACTGGTGCCTCGTTGGAACCCAGCAGTGCCTCGAACAGGATGTCCGCCGCGATCGTGCGCTTGCGGTCGAGTGCGCTGCCCAGCACAAGACCCAGGCCCACCAGGGCGTTCTCGGGCGTGGTGGCCATCTCGACGCGCTTGTACTCGCAGGTCACGGGCGCCTGCACGTCCAGAGGATTGGGCGCCAGCGCGGATGGGTCCTCGCCGGCGGCAACGGCGGTGTCCATGCGGCGGCTCGCGGCACTCGACTGCGACAGATAACGCTCGTCCAAAAACGCCAGCGCGCGGTCCACATCTAGGTCGCCGTAGAGCGTTATATAAGAGTTGGAAGGATTGTAGTGGCGCGCGTGCGTGTCCAGGAACTGCTCGTAGGTGAGCGCGGGGATCGCGCGCGGGTCGCCGCCGCTCTCGTGCGCATAGGCGGTGTCAGGATAGAGCGCGGCGTTGACGGCGTCGTCCAGCACGCTCATGGGGTCGGACAGCGCGCCCTTCATCTCGTTGAACACCACGCCGTTATAACGCAGCGTGCCCTCGCGCAGGCTCGCGGAGCCGCCGTCGCCCTCGCCCTCGGCGCCCTCCGGCAGGTCCAGCTCGTAGTGCCAGCCCTCCTGCTCAAAAATGGTGGGCTTGGTATAGATGGCCGGGTTGAACACTGCGTCCAGGTACACGTCCATCAGGTTGTACAGATCCTGTTCGTTGGTGGTGGCAACGGGGTAGATAGTTTTGTCGGGGTAGGTCATGGCGTTGAGGAACGTCTGCATGGAGCTCTTGATCAGGTCGACAAACGGCTCCTTGACAGGGAACTTGGCCGATCCGCACAGCACCGAGTGCTCAAGAATATGGAACACGCCGGTGGAATCGGCCGGCGGCGTCTTAAAGCCAATGGCAAAGGCCTTGTTCTCATCGTCGCATGCCAGGTACAGCAGGCGAGCGCCCGATGCGGTGTGGCGCAGCACGTAGGCGTCCGAGTCGAGCTCGGGCAAGGTCTCGCAGCGCTCGACGGCAAAGCCATGGCAGGTGGTGCCAGGCACCAGCAGCGCGGCGGCAGCGGCGCGCGGGTCGGTTGAGGTAGTGGGCATATGCAGTCTCCTTTGACGCCCCAGCGGGGGCGAATCGAGTCGAATCCTCGAGAGTATACCCATATGGGGCCGCGGCTCTGCGGCGAACTGAAGACGATGCTGGCGGATTGGCATGGGCCCCGCGTGTCCCGCCAAATGAGCGTGGATTTTCGGACGAAATAATCCGTCGCAGGCCCAAATGCCGTCCAATTATCCACTCCCGCACACCTTTCGTCTCTAACCGTGAGATGAGAGATAGACGAGAGACGTATACGAAAGATGGCTGTACAGCAAAGAGCCAAACAATTAATAGTGCTGTTTGGTTGGTGATTGTTTTTTCAGTAAAAACACTTACGAATAAAGCAAGTTGCAAACAGCTGCCTCCTTATTTCGTGCTCATTTTTAAGGCGAGAAATTGCCGTCATATGATCGGACGAGTTACAACGATTGCGATTTAGTATTTGGCGCGGATGCGGTCGATTTCGATGAAACGCTAGTTGACCACGCGGTAGATTGCGCTTTCTTCCAGACGCCCCGGCAATGCGCAATAAGCCAGATACCAAAGCGATTGCCGGTGCGTCTATCCATGGGGAATTCCGGGAAAGCTTCTGCGGACAGTCAAAAGATTCGTCGGCCCCAAGCGGATTAAAGGTATTTGCATAAGACGTCATTTAACTAGGGACGATGCATATTGAATCGTTCAATGAACTTGCACGCTGTGTCCAACAATGCCGATTGTTGTTTTAAGGGGCTTGATGAAAGAACAGAATCAAAATAACACTTGCATAGTTAGTTATATAAAGTATTATAACGTTATGGGATGAATGAAGGGTTCATCTAAGTGAGTTAGGAGTAAGGGATGTTCAATTTCGATGAGCCTCGTTACGAGAAGGTTGTGAGCGATGCCCTCGCTCTCCGTCCTCAGATTGAGGCTGCCGTGGACAAGGTCTGCGAGCAGGGCTATTCCAACATCTTCTTCATCGGCTGCGGCGGCACCTGGGCCCACACGCTCCCGATGAAGTACTGGGTCGAGACCACCACGGCCGACGTCGACGTCCACTGCGAGATCGCCGCCGAGTTCCTCGCGTGCCCGCCCAAGGCCTTCAACAAGGACTCGGTCTGCGTCTTCTCCACCCGCACCGGCACCACCCCCGAGATCATCGAGGCCGCCAAGTTCTGCCAGGAGCAGGGCGCCCGCACGCTGATGTACGTCTCCAACGACAACACCCCGGCCACCGAGTACGCCGACTACAAGTTCTTCAGCTTCGCCGAGGACGACGTCCTGTGCGAGGCCATCTACACCTACCAGATCACGCTGGTCGCCCGCTTCCTCAAGAACGCCGGCGCCTTCCCCAAGTACGACACCTTCATGGAGGAGTTCGGCAACATCGCCCCGTACCTCATCAAGGCCAAGGACGCCCAGGACGAGCGCTGCGCCGCCATGGCCGAGGACTTCAAGGACACCGACTACCACATGGTGATCGGCTCCGGCATGCTCTGGGGCGAGGCCTACGACTACGCCATGTGCATCCTCGAGGAGATGCAGTGGATCAAGACCAAGTCCATCCACGCCGCCGAGTTCTTCCACGGCACCATCGAGCTGTGCGAGGAGGGCACGAGCCTCATCATGCTCTACGGCGAGGACGACACCCGCAAGCTCATGGACCGCGTGGACAACTTCACCCACATGCTCGCCGACGAGAAGGGCGTCAACGTCCGCGTGAACAAGTTCGACACCGCCGAGGTCGAGCTGTCGTTCAGCGACCCCGAGTTCCGCAAGATCGTCTCCCCGATGGTCACCTACACCATCACCGAGCGCCTGAGCTGCCATCTCGAGCACGTCCGCAACCACCCGCTCACCACGCGTCGCTACTATCACCAGATGAACTACTAAAGCAGCTTTCAGCGGCCGTTATTTTGCTCAGAAATAATTCGTTATGTTGCGTTCGTAAAACAATGCAAACAAATGTCGCAGTCTCGTTCTAGGGAGCCATGCCGTAGCTGGCAGCTTGAGGTCGTATTTGCTTGGACTCGACCATGCGGCTCGTTGGCATTTCACGGTAGCGACTTCAAGGCGAAATGGGGCATTTTCGCCAAATGCCCCTCTTGTTTGCGCCACAAGTGGCATTCGACACCTTCATATGAAGTGTTTGATATTGTAGACGGTTCAAAAATAAGATTGAACCGTCTATTTCTTTCAAAATAATACGTAATAGGTTATCTTATAACGTATAGAAGTTTCATAGAATGTTGTACGGAGAACGTTATGATTAACCCAACTAGTGCTGTGCCGCTATATGTACAAGTTGCTGATGATTTGCGTCGCCGTATTGAGATGGGCGAGTTTTCCGAAATTGGCGTGTTGCCTAGCGAAAATGGTTTTTGCGAAGAATACGAGGTTAGCCGTGCGACGATACGGAAGGCAATTCAAACTCTTGTGGATGACGACGTGCTTGATACGCGTCATGGCAAGGGCACATTTATCCGGCAGCCTAAAATCGTCTCGAGCTTGAGCACGTTTAAGGGTTTCACTTATTTTTGCCATGAAAATAATATCGAAACCTCGTCTCGTGTTCTCGCTCTTCAGGAGGTCGAGCCGCCCGTTGCCGTCCGTCGTCATTTGCGAATGGAAGAGAATGAATCTGCGGTTTACCTCAAACGCGTGAGGTCAATTAACCACATAAATGCAATGATTGAACATATTTATCTTCCAGTAAAGAACTTCGGGTTTTTACTGGGTGTCGATATGGAGAACGCATCACTTTATGAAACGATTGAGAGAGAGACGGGGCTGCGACTAGAGGATAATTGTTTCCCGTCTATTGTGCTTGAAGCAGGGCTTGCTACGGATGAGGAGAAGCGCATCCTTAATATCGCAGGAGAAGCTGCGATGTTTATATTGAGTGAGACCGTTTATATGAGCACTGGTAAGCCAGTGCACTTTACTAAGCAGGTGATGTTGGGTGATTATTTCAAATACTTCTTTTCGATTAAGGCTAATCAACTCGGCATCAATTGGCGGGGACTTGAAGCCGTTGAGTGTAGAAAGCAATAGGTTGAATAATGGTTAAAGTGGAGAGCGCTGTTCCATTGTATAAGCAGATCGTTCACGATCTTGTGAGTCGAATAGAAAGTGGCGTATATAGCGAAGGGGATAAGCTTCCTACTGAGACGGAGCTTATGGAGGAATATGGCGTTAGTCGTATTACCGTTCGATCGGCAATCAAGGAACTAGAGGATGCCGATATCGTTGAGCGCACGCGAGGGAAAGGGACTTTTGTTACCACGACACGCAATGCCTATGCAGCCGATGACCAGGAAAGCTTCACCCATTCCTGCATTCAAGAAAATAAAAAGCCTTCTACCGTAGTGCTCGAAGTAGCTTGGATTTATCCTACGCTGCGCGACGTGCGTTTTCTTCAGGTCCAGGAGGACGAGAATATTCTTCAGACTAGACGTTTGCGCTTAGTCGATGGCGTGCCAACGATGTTGGAAACCAATAGCTACACTCCTTCTCTTGCCTTTTTGGAACATGAAGATTTATCGGGTTCTCTACTTGAGGTGCTGGGAAGACGCCATATCGAACTTGGCAATAACGAGCGAACGTTGCAGGTGTGCTTTGCAAGTGCTTACGAGGCAGAACATTTGAATGTAAAGCCGGGATCTGCCCTTTTATTATTTGTAGATAAGCGTTGCAGCGCGCAGGGAGTGCCATTGTTTATTTCGCGGCAGGTGTACTGCACTGAGCGCTTAAAGTTTTATCTCTAGCGAAAGCCAAACCCCGGATCTTTCTTAACCGAATAACAAGAGATTGAAAACGCCCCGACAAAGGGGCGTTTTTTTGCCGTTTACGGGCGAATTATTACCGCTTAGGAAGCTTGATTGATCTGTCTTGACAAAGCGAAAGTTTCGAGGATACTGTAGATAACAATACAAAATATAACGTTCTATTAACAGATGATTGACTGAGATTGGGAGATAAATGAGGAAGTTGCTCTTGGCCAGCCATGGGCCACTTGCTAGAGCGATGCGTGAAACGCTCCAGCTATTTTGCGGCGAAGATCCTCGCGTTAAGGTGCTATGCGCATATGTCGATGAGGACACGATGGATGTAAACGAGTTGATAGATTTTTGGGATCGTTCCCGCGACCCAGCAGACCAGTGGATTGTCATCACTGATGTCTATGGTGGGTCAGTGAATAACGCTTTTATGGAAAGGTTGGGTGACGATTCTCTAAGGCTCATTGCCGGTATGTCGCTACCACTAGTGCTCGAAGTGTTTTCGAAATTGAGCACACTTGATGACGCCGAGCTCGCTTCATTGGTTTCAAGTGTCCGCCAAAAGGGCACATGCCTATGTTCGCTGCCAAATTCGGTAGAAGAAGACGAGGATTTTTGAGAAAGGAACAAAGATGATTAAGCTGCTGAGAGTTGACCATCGCTTGCTTCATGGTCAGGTTGCCATGACTTGGACGCAAGAGCTTGACACCAATTGCATTTTGATTGCCTGCGATGCGGTTGTGAAAGATGACGTGCGCAAGACGACGCTTAAGCTGGCACGTCCGGCAGGCGTCAAATTGGTTATCAAATCGGTCGATGATTCTATCGAGGCTCTTAGGAGCGGTGTGACCGATAAGTACCGTTTGTTCATTGTCGTTGAAAGCATCGAAGATGCTTACCGCCTGGCAAAGGGCTACAGCGAAATCGAGCATATCAACATTGGAGGAACGAAGCCGCGTGAGGGTGCAGATGTACGCCTATCTTCAACGGTTTTCGCTACCGATCGCGACGTGGAGCTTCTACATGAGCTCAGTGATGCCGGAATCGAGGTGGAGATCAGGCAGGTACCTAGAGACGAGAAGATTTTGATTTAAGCACACACAATAGAAAGGGGATCTCTCATGTTGACTCAAGCGATCCTTATCGGCCTCGTCGCAATGTGCGTGACATTTGAGTGGGCACTTGGCACTTGCCTTGCTTCTCGCCCGATTGTCACGGGCGTCCTCATCGGTCTTGTGATGGGTGATTTGCAGACGGGCATTATTGTCGGCGCCACGCTTGAAATGGTGTTCATTGGATCGGTTACCATCGGGGCGGCCGTTCCGCCTGACGTTATCACCGGTGGTATTTTGGGCACTGCCTTTGCAATTTCGACGGGTCAAGGCGCTGAAGTTGCGCTGACGCTCGCTTTCCCGATTGCGTCGCTTTATCTCATCATTGATAACGCGCTTACGCTGATTGTGATGCCGTTTTTCGTCCATAAAGCGGACGACTGTGTGGCAAAGGGCGACCTCAAAGGTATGGAGCGGATGCATCTGCTTGGTGGATTCATCGTCAAATCGCTTCCTCGCTTTTTCGTGTGCTCCCTTGCTTTCTATCTCGGAACGCCGGTTATGAACGCGGTGCTTAACGCAATTCCCGAGTTTGTAAGTAACGGCCTGGTTATTGCGGGTGGATTCATCCCTGCGCTCGGCATTGCACTGCTCGCTTCAATGATTGTCAACAAGCAGACTGCTATTTTCTTCGTGCTCGGGTTTGCGCTCTGTGCCTACATGAGCATTCCAATCCTTGGTATTGCCATCATTGGGCTTTGCCTCGCAGTAATCCTCGTGGTGGTCCAGCCAAACTTCATTGCTCAGACGCCACAGCTTAGTTCGGAAGGGAGCTTCGACGATGACGACTTCTAATGACACCAGTTCCAACAAGATTACAAAGCGTGATCTAAAATCGGTATTTTTCCGTTCGCTTACGATGGAGTACTCCTGGAACTACGAGCGCCAGCAGCACATGGGATACTGCTTCTCTATGCTTCCCATCATTCGTCGCGTGTATAAGAATAAGGATGACCAGGCTGCTGCTGCTAAGCGTCACATGGAGTTCTTCAACACCACTCCTTATGTCTCAACATTAATTCTGGGCATTTCGGCAGCGATGGAAGAGGCAAACGCTAACGAAGAGGATTTTGACGAATCCTCCATCAACAGCGTAAAGGCCGCTCTTATGAGCCCGCTGGCCGGTATCGGTGACTCTCTGTTCTGGGGAACGTTGCGTGTCATCGCCACTGGCTTGGGTGTGTCGCTTGCTATGCAGGGTAACATTCTCGGCCCGCTTCTCTTCCTTGTCGTATTCAATGTTCCGCATTATCTGATTCGTTGGTTCTGCCTTAAATGGGGCTATGGATTCGGAACCAGTTTCTTGAGCAAGATCGAGAAATCTGGTCTTATGCCAAAGCTCACTATGGGGGCTGCAATTCTCGGTCTTATGGTTATCGGCGCTATGGTGCCCAACCTTGTATCGGTCAGCGTGGCTGGTTCTCTCGGTACCGGCGACAGTGCGCAGACTATCCAAAGCATCATCGACGGTATCATGCCGAGCCTGCTGCCGCTGCTTGTGACACTTGGAGTTTACGAACTCGTCCAGCACAAGGTCAAGATTGCTTGGATTCTCGTTATTCTCATGGCGGTTGGTATCGTCGGCTCCTTCTTCGGAGTGTTTGCAATCTAAATGGTTGATTTCGCCGTCTGGCCCAATTGAATTAGAAAGGTATATCTCATGGTTTCATTTGATGAACAGGCAATTCTCGATAACGGTGCTTATATCTACAATCAACGTGCCGAAATTGAACGCATTGCTGACGAAATTTGCGAAAAGGGTTTCGATTCGATTTTCTTCACCTCGTCAGGTGGCTCGCTTGCGATGATGCAGCCGTTTGACTATATGGTTTCTGTTATGTCCGATATTCCCGTCCAGTCCCAAGTTTCGGCAGATTTCCTCACGGTTGGCAATCGGCGCATCGGTAAGGGGACCTTGGCGTTCATGGCGTCCAAGTCGGGCGACACCAAAGAGACGGTCGCGGCGGCAAAGGCGGCAAAAGACGCAGGCTGCACCATTGTCTCTACGCTTGGCGTGGACGGTTCACCGCTTGGTGAACTTTCCGATTATGGAGTGATCTATAAGCAGGGCCGTCCTATGGAGCTCGTGCTGTACCTTCTGATTGGAAAGATTCTCAAGAACAGGGGCTTTTTCGATGACTACGATCGCTTCGCTGATGAGCTTGTGAATCTCCCCGCTGCTCTCGTTTCCGTCGGCAAGAACGCTGACGAGATGGCTCGCGCATATGCTCTGAAGCACAAGGACGATCCGTATCAGATTTGGATTGGTTCTGGCAATCTGTGGGGCCCCACGTATTCGTTTGCCATGTGTGTGCTCGAGGAGTCCCAATGGCTGCGCACCAAATCCGTTACATCGCCTGAGTTCTTCCATGGCACTATCGAACTTGTTGAGCCGGGCGTTTGCGTCGCGCTCGCAATGACGGAGGCGCAGACTAGGCCTCTTGATGAGCGCGTTGCACGCTTCTGTAAGCAATATGCGGATGATTTCACCGTATTCGATACGCATGATTATGAGTTGCCGGGTATCAGTGATGAATTCCGCTGGATGCTTTCTCCGGTGGTGCTCAATGCCATTCTCTCGCGTGTGAGCAAGAATTTCGAGGAAATTCGTGACCATTCGCTCGACATCCGCCGTTATTACCGCAAGGTCGAGTACTAATAAAGACCGTACGTGATGGGAGGCGTTGAGGTGAAAATCGCAGCAATTGGTGACAACGTTATTGATCGCTATCTCAACAAAGGCGTTATGTATCCTGGTGGCAATGCCGTAAACGTCGCTGCCCATGCAAGCATGCTTGGCGCACAGGCTGCGTATATTGGGGAGATCGGCAACGACCTGGGAGGGCGAATAATCACCGATGCCCTTTCTTCGCTGAACGTTGACCTTTCGCAATCATGCATGCCTGAAAAAGCAACAACCAAGACTTGCGATGTAAATGTTTACAACGGTGAACGTGTCGAAGTTGGTTACGATACGGGGGCTTGCTGGGCGCACAAAACCCATATCAACGATTCTGATGTCAAGTTTCTTCAGGGATTCGATGCGGTTTTTACCAGCGTCAATGCAAAGCTGCAGGATGATGTGCACCTAGTTCAAGATCTTCCCGCTGTGGTGGTTTACGACTTTTCCGTTAAAGATAAGTATCGAACCGATGCATATTTCGATCTTGTTTGCCCTGCTACAACCCTTGGTCTGTTTTCCTGTTCCGGCGAGAGCGATCAACAGATTCAAGTTCTATTGAAGAGGGCCATAGAGCATGGTTGTCGCTACACGATTGCTACACGGGGATCTGCAGGGCCTGTGTTCTTTGACGGTTCCCGATGGTACCAGGGAAATATAAGACCCGTAGATGCGCTTGACACCATGGGCGCGGGAGATTCGTATATCACTGCGTTTGTTGTGAGCTGTCTCTCGCATGGCTGGAGTAAAAAGCAACCGCTCGATGCGGAGATCATTCGGGATGCAATGGAATTCGCTGCTGACTATTCAGCTAAGAATTGCCTTAAACCCGGCGGCTTTGGATTCGAGCATAAACTCGCCGAGATGAAAGACGGCCAAGCTTCCATTTCCTAGAAAGGTATTTTTTTAGGTCATTAAGTATTAATACGTAGTGAAATGACAAGTTGTCAATTGAAACGAATTTCACTCTATTAAACGAAGGGATATTAGATATGTTCAATTTCGATGAGCCTCGTTACGAGAAGGTTGTGAGCGATGCCCTCGCTCTCCGTCCTCAGATTGAGGCTGCCGTGGACAAGGTCTGCGAGCAGGGCTATTCCAACATCTTCTTCATCGGCTGCGGCGGCACCTGGGCCCACACGCTCCCGATGAAGTACTGGGTCGAGACCACCACGGCCGACGTCGACGTCCACTGCGAGATCGCCGCCGAGTTCCTCGCGTGCCCGCCCAAGGCCTTCAACAAGGACTCGGTCTGCGTCTTCTCCACCCGCACCGGCACCACCCCCGAGATCATCGAGGCCGCCAAGTTCTGCCAGGAGCAGGGCGCCCGCACGCTGATGTACGTCTCCAACGACAACACCCCGGCCACCGAGTACGCCGACTACAAGTTCTTCAGCTTCGCCGAGGACGACGTCCTGTGCGAGGCCATCTACACCTACCAGATCACGCTGGTCGCCCGCTTCCTCAAGAACGCCGGCGCCTTCCCCAAGTACGACACCTTCATGGAGGAGTTCGGCAACATCGCCCCGTACCTCATCAAGGCCAAGGACGCCCAGGACGAGCGCTGCGCCGCCATGGCCGAGGACTTCAAGGACACCGACTACCACATGGTGATCGGCTCCGGCATGCTCTGGGGCGAGGCCTACGACTACGCCATGTGCATCCTCGAGGAGATGCAGTGGATCAAGACCAAGTCCATCCACGCCGCCGAGTTCTTCCACGGCACCATCGAGCTGTGCGAGGAGGGCACGAGCCTCATCATGCTCTACGGCGAGGACGACACCCGCAAGCTCATGGACCGCGTGGACAACTTCACCCACATGCTCGCCGACGAGAAGGGCGTCAACGTCCGCGTGAACAAGTTCGACACCGCCGAGGTCGAGCTGTCGTTCAGCGACCCCGAGTTCCGCAAGATCGTCTCCCCGATGGTCACCTACACCATCACCGAGCGCCTGAGCTGCCATCTCGAGCACGTCCGCAACCACCCGCTCACCACGCGTCGCTACTATCACCAGATGAACTACTAATCCTTTCAAATTGCTGCTGTTGCCTGCAGGCGAGCTGTTCTGAACGTCTCGCCTGCAGGCTTATTTCTGGGGTTAATCAGAATAGTTGCCCAGTACCTCCTAGTTGCGCTGGTCGCATTATGGCGTCTATGGACGAGCAAGCATTTGGCATTACGATGCTTGGTCGTCCGCTGTTTACGAGCCTGTTTGTCGGCTTGATCCTTGGCGATGTCCAGCAGGGAGTTATCGTCGGCGCTGCTTTGGAGTCCATGTTCATGGGCGCCATCATGGTCGGCGCGGCGGTACTCCCGAGGTCTATGCCTTCGGCGTGCTTGGCTGCGCGTTTGCCGTCATTACGGGTACGGGCACGGCAACTGCCGTCGCACTCGCCCTTCCCGTCTCCGTCTTCCTTCAGGTGTGGCGCAACTTCTGCTACGCCGTTCCGGGTGCCTTTGCCTGCAAGAAGATTGAGACCGCTCTGGCAAATCGTGATCTTGCCAAGGCGAATCTGTACCATCTGACCATCGTGCCGCTGTCGATTGGCATTCCGTCTGCACTGCTGGTGTTTTGCTCGCTGTTCTTTGGTGCCGACCTCATCAACAATGCGCTTAACGCTATTCCGCAGTTTGTGATGGACGGCCTCAACGTTGCGTCCGGCGTCATGGTCTGCATCGGCTTCGCTCTTCTTATTAGGACCATGGGCGACAACAAGCTTCTTCCCTGGCTGTTCCTGGGATTCATTATGGTCATCTACCTCAAGATGGACGTTGTCGGTGTTGCCGCTGCCGCTATCTGCGTCGCGCTGCTCCTGGCCTTCCGCGAGGGCTCGGCCGGTCCGCAGGCGGTTGCCGAGGATGAAGAGGAGGACTTCTAATGGCTACCCAGAACACCGATCTCAAAGAGGCCAAGAAGGACGCGATTATGACTCCCGATATGTATCGGAGCATGTTCCTTCGCCAGTTTACGAGCCAGTGCTCGCAGTCGTACGACAAGATGATGGCAATGGGCTTCATGTACACCATTCAGAAGCCCCTGCGAAAGATCTATCCCAACGACGACGATTACTATGCGGCGCTTGATCGCCATACCGAGTTCTTTAACATCACGCCTCATGTGCTTCCGTTTGTAGCCGGCCTAACGGTTTCGATGGAAGAGCAGGCGGCTGCCGATAAGAACTTCGACACGTCCTCGATTAACGCCATGAAGGTCGGCCTCATGGGACCGCTTTCCGGCATCGGCGATTCGTTCTACTGGGGTACGTTCCGCGTGGTCGCCGCCGGCATTGGTATCGGCATCGCTTCGACGGGCAACCCGCTCGGCCCCATCGTGTACGCGCTCATCTACTCCGTGATTAACTTTGCAACGCGTATCGTCGCCGCCCATCTGGGATACGACCTGGGAACCAAGTTCCTGCAGCAGTCCGAAGAGAACAACCTTATGTCTCGCATGACGCATGCTGCCGGTGTCCTCGGAATGACCGTCATTGGCGCGATGATTGCGGCACAGGTCTCGCTGTCCACGGCTTTGACCTTTGATGTGGGTGGTTCGGAGATTGTCCTGCAGGATCTGTTCGATTCGATCTTCCCCGGTCTGCTGCCCTTGCTGGCAACGTTCGCTTGCGTTGCCCTCTATAAAAAGGGTGTCAAGACCATTTGGATTATTATTGGTATCTTCGCGATCTGCATCATCGGAACGGGCTTGGGAGTGTTCGCGGCGGCGTAATGTTGACTGCTATGCTCGCGCGTTGGATAACTAACTGTCCGTTTGAAAACGGGGTTCGGCGTAAGGCCGGCCCCGTTTTTTTGTTTGAGGGATTTTCCGACCGTCCAAAAATCCACGCTCGCCCATCACCCACGTATCTCTCATCTCTCATTCGTCACTGATACGAGAGATAGCAGAAAGACGAGAGATAAATATGAAAGATAACTGATTAGCAAAGAGACAAGCAATCATGGTATTGTCTCAATACTGATTGTTCTACCAGCAAAAACATGTTTAAATGAAACAGATGGCAGACATCTTATCTTTCATCTCTCACTTATCTCTAATATGAGAGATAGCAGAAAGACGAGAGATAATTACGAGAGATAACTGAGAGACGAAGGAAATCTATTCGCGGCATTCTCCGCCGGGCCGAGCGAAAGGACATGCAGATGAACGAAAACGAGCTGACCGGTCTGCTCGAGTCTTTAAGGCGCATGGGCTCGGACGATCTTAACGTCGAGGTCAAGGAGAGCGCCACGACGCTTTCCCGCGACGTATGGGAAACGGTTAGCGCATTCGCGAATACCGCTGGCGGAATTATCGTGCTCGGCGTGAGCGAGCGCGCAGGCTTTGTCCCGGTTGAGAACTTTGAGACCGAGAAGGTGCTCAACCAATTCGTAGCGGGCATGGGTGATGCCGGCGGTCGCGGAAAACTGGCCAATCCGCCCAAATACACCATTGAACGCGTGGAGCTCCAGGGCACCGTGGTTCTGGTCATCACAATTGAGGAGCTCGACCCGTCGAGCAAGCCTTGTTATGTCATAGAGCGGGGCGCTCAAGGCGGCAGCTACAAACGCATCGATGACAAAGATGTTCCGCTTTCGTCGACCGAGGTCCTGTCCTTGTCGTCGTATGAGCGGACGAGCCCCAGTGATCGCGACGCAGTGCCGGGCGCGGGTGTGGACGACCTCGACGAGGCCCTGATCGACCGCACGATAGAGCGTGCTTTCTCGCTGACGCCCCGAGCTATGCACGGTGCGACGGACAAGAAAACAAAGCTGGAGCGCCTGAATTTCCTCGATTCCCAAGGCAACGTGACTAAGGCCGGACTCCTGGTTGCGGGCGCCTATCCTCAGCAGTTCTACCCCAAGCTCTTTATCGATGTGGCGGTCTATGCCGGAACGCAGAAGGGCGCGGCGGGGTCGTTGAGGTTCATGGACCGTACGATCTGCGAGGGAACGTTGGGCGAAATGATCTCGGATGCCGTCGCGGCGGTCGCCAAGAATTTGCGACGAACCTCGATGATCAAAGGCGTCTCGCGTGTCGACTCGCTGGAGATTCCCGAGGAGGTCCTGCGCGAGGCAATTGCCAACGCCGTAATCCACCGAGAATACGGAGACCGGTTCTGTGGGCAGTCGATCGCTGTTGACGTCTTTGATGACCGTATCGAAGTGACGAACCCCGGCGGCCTATACGGAGGAAAGACTCGCGAGAACCTGTTTGACGGCAGCTCCCGATGTCGCAATGCGACGCTTGTGAAGCTCATGTCGCTTGTCCCATTGCCCGACGGTGCGGGCTCTCCTGCCGAAGGCAACGGGTCGGGCATTCCAATGATGCTCGATGCCATGCGTGCGCACGGTCTGGCCGAGCCATTGTTTTGCCCGGGTTTCGACCGGTTTAAGGTTGTCCTCTACCGAGCGAAGCTTGAGCAAATCGATCATGGCGGGGACTTAATTGTGGCGGCACTCAAGCGCAACGGCGAACTGGGAACACGTGAACTGGCAGAATGCACGGGACTCACCGTCTCCCAGGTTAGGGTACGCGTCAATGCGCTCATCGCACAGGGCGAGCTTGAACCTACGGCGTCGGCGACGAGCCGCAACCGCAAGTACCGGCTAACGGAGCGCGCGGGGCAGCTGCACTAGCGGCCCCCTGCGCCTCGCATCCCGCCATTTCACGCACCGCACATCGAAACCTGCAGCAAAGCAGGTACAATAGCCCAATGTGCATCGCGCACGACGATGATATCGGCGCCCGCGACTGGGGGAGAATACATGGCAGAGCAACAGATAACGCCGGGGACTAAGCTTCAGGTGGCATTCGACGTGCCCATGGGCCAAAAAACCGACTTCAACATGCTCGCCACGTACAAAGAGAACCTGGACGAGGCCTACTTCCTCATGAGTGCGCCCATGCTCGCCGGCAAGCAGCTCATCATGGACGAAAATCAAAAGCTGCTACTGCAATACAAGGTGGGCGAGGAGACGTTCGTCATCGCCGGCTATCCCGAGTCGGTCGAGAAAAAAGGCATCCGCACCTACTGGAAAATGCGCAAAGTCACCGAGCAACGCAGCTTTGTAAAGCGCCGCGACGAGCGCTTTAAGGTCGCCATGCGCCTGACCTACCAGCGCGACAACGCGGCCGTTCCCGAGCCCGAGGACGCCATGACCATCGACGTCTCGGCCGGCGGTCTGGCCATCTACCTTAACGATTACCCCGACGTGGGCGAGGCCCTGGCCGTGCAAATGCCCTCGATCCGCTTGCAGGGCGAGCGCCACGAGCTGCCCGAGCAGCTGGGCATCGTGTGCTGGGTGCGCCGCGCGCCCAAGGGCAGCCTGTACCGCAACGTCTGCGGCCTGCAGTTCCGTTATGCCGATGACATGGAGCGCGAGCTCGTCAAAGAATACGTCGGCTACATCCGCGCCAAATATAAGCTCTGATCGCCATGGCACTGTTTAAGCGCAACAACAAAGATCAAGCTGCCGAGGATTTGACCGAGGGCATGGCTGAGGGCATGGCTGAGGGCCAGACCGAGGACAGGTCGCAGGACGCGCTCGGCACCAATGCCGAGGACGCGCCCGGAGAGGACTTCACGCCCGAGCAAGCTCCCACCTCCCGCAAGCGCTTCGGCAAGTCCAAGCCCTCCCGCAAGCCCAAGCCCAAACGTAACCTCCGCGGCGTGGTACGTATCGAGGAGCTGGAGCAGGCGCTGGCCGACCAGGACCTCGACGACATCGACCCCGAGGCCGTCGTCTCCATGTACATGCCCAAGCGCCGCATGGAGCGCATCGGCGCGGCGCTGCTGCGCATGGACAGGCTGCAAAAGGCTCTCGTGGTGTTGGCGCTTGCCTTTGGCGTGCTGTTCGCCCTGTCGTTTATGCAGGAAAACATGGGTAACTTCACCA
>CALEDY010000070.1 GCA_937949355.1 uncultured Collinsella sp.
GCATTGCCCTTTTCAACATTCACGACGCCGTTCGTGCCGGCGGTGAGCGTTGCATCGGCAAGCGCGTCAGCATTGATCTTGCCTTCGCTACTGGCAACATCGCTAAGCGTCATGTTGGCTTCTGTCAGAACAAGATTGCCATTAAAGGCGCTGCCCGCACCCGTGCCGAGCGCAAACGTGCCGTCTCCGCCCGCCTTGTCAGCGCTTACCGTGACGGTGCCGTTGCCGGTCAGCGTGTTGTTGAGCGTCCAATCACCCGACTGGGTGAGATTGGCGGTGCCGTCAACATGAAGCTGCCCCTTGCCGAGATGATCTGCGACAGGACCGTTGACCGTGAGCTTCGTGCCGGCATTGGCCGTCACCTTACCCTCATAGTCAGTGTTGGCACCCATCAGTTCGACGTTGGAACCGTTATCGAGCGTCAGGCCGCCGTTTCCCGTAACCGTATTGGCAAACTGGCCGTTTGCACCGGAAAGCGTCAGGACATCATCGCTGGAGCCGATAGCGATCGAGCCCGTGCCAAGGCCCATGACGTTGTCAAGCTTCGTCTTGGAGCCGTCAACGAGTGCAATCTTGGCGTTGAGGCCCGCATTGGCGCCCTTGACGTCGGAGTTGGTGCCCTTAAGCGTAAGGGATCCGCCCGTGCTCTTGAGCGCATTACCGGAAGCCGTGATGAGATCGCCGACCGTCTGGCTATGGCTGTCAAGATTGAACGAGGCACCGGAACTGATGTTGAGTTCCTTCGTCTGTCCGAGAGCGTTGTCTGCGCCCGCAACGACTTCACCACGTTCAATATAGGTGATGCCGGTGTAGTCATTATTGACGTTGTTGACCGTGATGATTCCGCCGCCGAAGGTCGTATCGCCGTTAAAGCGGATGTTGCCGGCGCCCGTCAGCTTGGCCGAGAGCGTTTGATCGGCAGCCGTCGTGTTCGTAACGACCAGACCGGAGTTAGGCGTCGTCACCTGCAGATTCAGTTCCTGAAGCTTGTAGTTGACAACGAGATCGCGACCCTCATTGGCTGTCGCAAACTTTTGATCTCCAAGCGCCCAGGTTGCCTTCGCCACATCGACGCCCGACTGTTTGAGCGTGCTCGTTTGCGAGGCCGTACCCGTAAACTTCAGCCGCTCAACATTGGTGATCGTCTGATTGGAGTTCGTGACCAGCGCGACATGAGCGCCTTCGTCCATCGACAGAAGCTCGGAGCCGCCGGTCGTC
>CALEDY010000071.1 GCA_937949355.1 uncultured Collinsella sp.
CCAAGGAGGAGATGATCGACGTGCCCGAGGAGACCGTCGCCGAGCACGGCGTCGTCTCCGAACCCGTCGCCGAGGCGATGGCCCGCGGGGCGCTCGCGCGCTCCTCGGCGAATCTTTCCGTGGCGCTCACGGGCGTCGCCGGTCCCGGGGGCGGCACGCGCGAGACGCCCGTCGGCACGGTCTGCATCGGCTGGGCCGAGCGCGCGGACGAGGGCGAGATCATCACGTCCGTGCGCACCATCCACGCGCCGGGCGACCGCCACGCGGTGCGGCTCGCCGCTGCGATCACGGCGATCCAGGGGCTCGTCGCCCTCATGCAGGGGGCCGATCCGATGCGCATGCCCTGCGAATACGATTGAGCTTCCCGCAGAGGAATTCCCTCAAGGGGACTTCTACATATTCAACCTGACTCAGGGGAGTTTTGATGCGTCTAGAGAGGTAGGGTTTCTACGGATGCGCAAAAGTCCCCCAATCAAGAAGCCTCTCAATCAGGGGTGGTACGGGTTACTGTTGCGGGGAGGACCTGTGCGTCATCTCGGAGACGTGGCCGGGGTCAATCTAGACCGGTGCGGTGGGCGGCCCCAGCGTCTTTCTGAAGACACATTCCTTCAGCTGTACCAACCTGTTTAGGTTGTAGCAGAAGACAAGCATCCAATGACGCGCATGATTGCGCGCCAGTCCCACATAGCGAGAACGAGCACCATGCAACGAGTTTTCCACGAAACCAAAAACGTGCTCAATTCGGCTACGGACGGATGATTTCACGCGGTTGTTCGCTTTCTGCTCGTCTGTCAAAGGCACGTTTCGGTATGCCTTCTCGCAAAATACGGGAATTGCACCGATGCCTCGGACGAGCGCTTCTTGGGCTGCGCCGGCGTAGCCTGCATCGGCGTAGACTTGCTTTTCCTTGTCCTTGGCATTGAGCAAGGGAGCGACAACCTGAGAATCGTGAACGTGAGCAGGCGTGGTATGGATCTGTACGATGAGCTTGGTTTGAGCGCAAACCTTTGTATGGAGCTTGTAGCCGAAAAAGCTCTTGCTTCCCTTCTTGGTCCAGCGGGCGTCGATGTCTTTCTGCCGCTTCTTAGCCGGTTGATCCAGCCAGAGAGACTCGCCCTCGCCAGACTTGATGATCTTGTTCTCCTCGGCGGTGTTGTGTTGAATGCGAACTTCCGTGAAGGAGGAATCGATGATGCGCGCCTCCCCTTCGGAGATGGCGGGAGTCATTTCGAGGCTTTGGATCAGGAGCTTAGAAAGCAGCTCCTGAAGACCGCACTTTGTGAAGAGCTCTCGGTACTTCCATACAGTTGAGGCCCCAGGGACGAGATCGTAACTGATGTTCAAAAAGCGGCGGAAAGAAACGCGGTCTTTGATCTGAACGACAACTGCATGGTCGCTCAGATTGAATTGCATCTGAATGAAGACAATCTTGAACATCAGCAGAGGATCGAGAGCAGGACGACCATTGCGTGACGAAAGAGTACTGGCGGACTTGTACCCGAGACACAAGGGCTTAAAAGCCCTCAACTTCTCTTCGATGACCGGGCGGAGCGCTTCGAAATCGACAAGCTGTTCGATCTTCCATAAAGGGTCATCTGAAGTCTCGATGAGACTGGCAGCGATCCTTTCGTCGCCTTTCGAAAAAAAAGATTTGCAAAAGATCCGCAGTCTCTGTAGAATGTGGCCATAATGTGGTTTTTGTGTTTGTTTTGTTTGGGAACTTAAATTATAACACAAACACCCAATTTTTTGTATCCAGATCCCGCCGAAACGACTGTTACACAGCCAAACTTATATAGATCTCCCCATGAATCAAGGAGCAATTCAGATCAGCTCGCTTCAAGGAGTGAGGTCCAGATTGGCAAAAGGTTTTGCTTAAAGCAAGAATCTCCGAAAAGGGTAGCCGTTTCGTATCTGTTGCAGTAGGTAAAAAACCTATGCGATTAACTATTATATCTCTTTGATACTACAGTACTGTTCGTACTAGCAACGGGTTTGAAATCTTGATCAACCACAGGGGGACGTCGGAAGTCAAGAGTATGACGATTCTGATAAGTAGGCCCCTTTTGTCACTCTAAAAACAAGAACAGCGCATTCTCTCCCCTATCAAGGGAATGGGTTCTGTTCCTTACCATGATGAAAGCAGAAAACATTAAAAATAAGTACAAGAAAACATC
Organism: uncultured Collinsella sp.; assembly: GCA_937949355.1. Taxonomy (GTDB): domain Bacteria; phylum Actinomycetota; class Coriobacteriia; order Coriobacteriales; family Coriobacteriaceae; genus Collinsella. The sequence continues at coordinate 2,178 of CALEDY010000071.1, forward strand.
AATCTGTACAGCAGTCGCCATTGCCATTGGCGCTGGTTCTTTCGGCGTTCAGGCAGCGTTAATTAATGATTATAAATATTCAAAAGGTGAAACTGTTTTTAATAATGCTAATCTTTCTCATCAATTAAGTGGGTTGGAATTAGATAATTATGAAATTTATGGCGATTTCAATCAAAATTTCATATTAAATACTACCGGTGGAGAAGTTGAATTTAATCTGCCGGATAATTCGTACGATCGCGTACTTCTCGTAACGGGAAAAGGAAAGACTACTGACAGATCAAATGTACCTACATTAACAGTCGATGGTTCTGTGACTGTAGATAAGTTCATTTCCAAAACAAGCCAATTAAACCTTGGTTTGGATAGTACAGGCGCTGCAGTGAAAACTTATGCTGTGATTCAAGTCGGTACTAGTCGTGGTTCGTTGTCAAACGGTCGAGCCAGAGGACACTTAAAGATTCAAGGGAATTTGACTCTCAACGGCATCAGCAGGGGGAACGCTACTGGTAAGTATATAGGCTCCGGCGTATATGTCGAACATGGAAGTTCACTCAGCTTGAAGAAGGCTGATGGATCGTTCGGGAACATCACTTTGAAGGATTCGGCATTTACAAGCTTTGCGATCTCTATGGGGGCGTCAAGCTATGACAAGCTTGAAGCCGGTCCGTCCCTTCAGGCAAACGACATTACGCTGAGCAATGTTAAAGCGGATAAGGCTATTGATTCTTATGGCGGCCACTTGCTGGCAGGAAATGTCACTGTCGATGATTCCGTTTTTGACAGTCAAGTTTTCAAATTTTACGGACGTCAACAGGCAGAGAATAAGCGTTCAACTGTCAAGCTGAATAACGTATTTGTTAACAATGTGACCGTATCTCAAGACGCCCTATATATCGGGACAAGTAACCCTAAAGATAGCAATGCGACTAATCAGGCCAATGGTTCTGTCAATGCAGATATCGGAAATATTACGATATCGGACGTAACAGCGACGAGTTTTACAGAAAGCGCTCTTGTATTTATTAATAATAATACCGATAGTGCAATTTCTATTGGCGATATCAGCATTAAAAATGCAAATTGTTCGGAAAAAACAAATCAGGGCGTTAATAGTCTGGTGCGGTTTAGGAACAACAAGGACGTTTCCTTGAAGACTGGTGTCATAACCATTAAGCATTCGTCACTGAACAAGGGCTCATCTGGTCGACTGTTGGGTGATAAGCTTGCGGCCATCAGTATTGAGAATCAGGTTAATAATCTCAAGAGTTTGACCATCAACGACATCACCAATGATAAGTTGTCGGACTCTAATGCACGCGGCCCAGGCTATTTCGATGGTCTTCGACTCGCATTTGGCGGTGAACAGACCATCGACAATGTTACGATCAACAGTATCGAGAATCATGAGGTCGTGAGCACGGATGACAAACCTTCATTTGATGCTCCTGTTAGTGCTATAGATCAGTCGGATAAGAACAATAAGTTCAATGCTTCGGTCGTGACCATTGACAAGGTCAAGGGCGACAAAATGACGTATGGCATGAAGCTTAGGGGAACCACCAGCGCTTCAGCGATTCGCATTGATACTATCGAGAGCAAAAAGACCGACGCTTATGGCATTTACAGCGACAATGATTTGAAGTCTCTCGCAACGGTCATTGCGAACATCAAGGCACCAAACGATGCTGTTGGTCTTTCCGCTAAAAATGCCGACATCGATTCACTGTCTGTTTCAGATCTGCATGGCGCACGCAACGTAGCCGTCATTGCCAATGGCGAAGGCACTGTTAGCATCAACAAAGCGCGCAGTGCTGATTCGGTGGTAACGCTCACAGGGGATGTGTTGGCCAACGATTTGGAATCGGGGATGCTCTCCATGTCCCTCGTCAATGAGGCTTCTGGGCTTATCGGCGCTGTTGGTTTCAGTTCTTCGACGAACAAGCATGTTATCGACGATAGGATGACTTCGCTTGGTACGCTTGATCTCTTCTTTAACAATAAGTCTCGTTGGACGGTTACGGGGAACTCTTACCTTACGAACTTGACTGCCAATAATGACGCTTGCATTGATTTGACTAATGCCGGGGCGAATGATCGGTGGAACAAGGTTACGACCAAAAAGCTAAACGGAAGCAACGGTATTGTCAACTTTGGCATCAATCTTGAAACGGAATCTGATACTAATGTTCATGTCAATCAACTGATCGTTAACGATAAAGCCGAAGGTACACTCAAAGCTCAAGTCACGTTTCTTGGCACAAATATTTCTCCTGATAAGACCCATTCCGTTAACTGGCTTGTAAGTCAAGGCAACGATTCAGATCTCTCTCTGACAAATCTATCTGGCGGATCGACTTTCTCCGGCCGCGGCATGCTAACCGTCTGGAATCTCGGATTCGTCAAAGAGGGCGATGAAGCCTTGTTGGATACGGACGAAGGTCGTCAACAGATCAGCACTCAAACAAACGGTAATGGCAAAGGCAAGTGGTACCTTGTGAAGTCCGAACATTCTCAGCCTGATCCTGTTCCCAGTCCTGATCCCAACCCGAATCCCAACCCGCCAACTCCTCCCGTGACGCCGCCTCTCCCGCCTGAGGTGAATGACAACAGCACAATCGGTACCTCCAGCGGTCAGGCTCAGGCGTATCAGGCTGATATTGAGGATCTTCGCAAGCGTACTGGCGAAGTCCGTTACGGCGCTCAGGACGGCGGCT
>CALEDY010000072.1 GCA_937949355.1 uncultured Collinsella sp.
GGCAAACACCTGTAGAAGCGTGCTCTTTCCTATGCCTGAAGGCCCAGTCAGCAGTGTGATCGTTCCAGGGCTGAGCGTCAGGTCGACGCCAACCGTACGTATCTTGTCTCCGAACGGGACGGTCAGCGTTAAATTTGCAGCCAATGGCACGTTCGAACCTACTCGCGTCGCAGCGAGGGATCGATGAGTTTTGTCTGCCTCTGAAAGACCTTGCTCCAATCTTTGAAGACGCTCGTATGCAGCCGCTAGGCGAGCACCCGCAATTGAATCCGAATGCCTATGCTTTTCGATGAGAGCGGCACGGAGGTTGGCCTCGCGATGTTGCGCCTCAATGTTGAGAGGCTTAAGTTTGCGTCCGATGAAATGCGTGATAGCCGTTGCGATCAACGTGTAAATAATGCATGTCCAGAACATGTAGCCGGGAATCGTGAAGCCGAACAGGACTGCAGATCCCGACAGATTCCATAGGATCACAGAAAAGCTACCGATGGTTAGAAGTGAGTCGTAGAAGCTTACGGCAAGGCTCACTGCATAGGCCACCAGTGTCTTGACATCTTCAGTGATTCGCTGGTCGGGGTTGTCGGGCTCGCGTCCACTTTCCCTTAGCAAGTAATGCGCACTGTCTGGTGACAGCCACCGGTTGAAGAATAGTGACGTCAAGTCTCGGCGAAGCGCGAGCGTAAGGCGGTCCTTGAGATATCCAGCCCAGACCAAAAGCAGGATAATGACGGCGGCAAGTCCGATGAAGTAGAGAAGCTCACGAAAGATGCCGTCGCTGTCCACTGCCTGCAAGGCGTTGAAGAAGCGTCCGTTCCAATCGTTGTATAGAACCGAAAGCTTAATGTTGAAGGCATAGGCCGCCAGAACGACGCCGAATAGAAGCCACAGTTTCCAACGAGCCCGATTGAACAGATAGGCGAGAAGAACTCGCTTCAGGCCTCCGTTAGTCGTCTGAATCATGTAAAAAAATCGGCGGAGCATCCGCTTGAAGAGATGCTCCGCCCGCAGTCAGAAATGATCAAAACTGAGCCGAGAGCCAAGCGCGGAACGAACGGGCGTAGCCGTAGGAATCCGTTACCGAGACATATTTCTTGTTTGTGAGATTGTCGACGGCAATGCCGGCCCTCACGGTGTAGAAGTTCGGAATCTTCGGCGTCCAGGTCAGGCCGACGGAATGCGTTGCATAGCCGCTCTGATATTCATCCTGGGAAGTCCAACCGCCCTTGGCGCAATGAAGCTTGTACCAGGGCTCGAGCTGAACCTCCTCAAACCTGTAGCTGGTGCGTAGATTGGCGGACTGAGGCGTGACGCCGGTCACGCGCTCGTTCGTATCCTTGTTCTCCGACTTGATGTAGCCGTAGGATGCCGACACCTTGAAGCTGTCAATTACATAGGAAGCCGAAAGCTCGATGCCCTTGTTCACGACGTGGCCCAGATTCTTCGCACGGTAGGTGAATACCGGCAAACCGCCGCTGTAGTCAGGTTCCATTTCCACGTTGATGAAGTCCTTCACATCATCGTAGAAGACAGAGGCGCGAGCCGTGAACCGATCGCCAACACCGCTAAGGTTCTTAAAGTCAAGGCTAGTGCCGATTTCGTAGTTGACGGACTTTTCAGGCTTGAGATCCGGATTTGGGATGACCACTGATTGGAATCCCCAGCTCGAATAGTCCATACGGTAATACATCTCGTCAAGAATCGGCGGACGATAGCCTGTCGTGACGGAGCCCCAGAACATCACCTCTTCTATCGGCGTGAGCTTGACCGTGACACCGGGCGTGAGCTTGCTGTCCGACAGGGACGGATAATCTGCGTTGGACTGGCGCTTGAAGTACGACCAGCGTAGCTGGGGCGCGATGGCGAGGTAATTTGTCAGCTTGTACTGATCCTCGATAAAAACACCTGCGTCCAGGCCTTCGGCATCAGGGCGCGAAGTGTCATCCGCCCATTCGCCTGAATCCTTAGTTAACCCGCTTTGCTCCGTGCGGGAAAAGTCTAAACCGTAGGTTAGTTCGTGTCGACCGAACAATTCAAAACGGCTCGTGTTCTGAAAGTTTCCGCTGAACGATTCAAACTTGTCCTTAAAGATACGGGGAACATCATTTTCAAAATTAAAATTCGACTGAGCGTACTGAAGGCCGGTCTTGAGATTAATGAACTCGTCTAATTCGTACTCCCACTGGCCGATGATGCGGTGTTGCTCATAGCGGTAACTGTCGAACCGAGCCCCCTTTTCACTGTCGTTGTGCGCGATGTCATAGGCATAGGAAAGCGTAGCTGCATTGTTGTCAGTCGGAGAAAGCGTGGCCTTGATAAAGACGGACGTCGAATCATTGTCCACGTCCGCCGTGGAGCGCAGTCCCTTATATGACGTTTTAGCCGCACCAGAATCTCTGCGTGTTACGCCAGCTACAACGTCCCACATATCGCTGCGTCCAAACGCATAGGCACTTTTCGACCATGAGATAGAATCAGAACCGTAGCCGACCTTGACGAGAGCGCCGAAGTCCTTGTCCGAGTCGGCCAGAAAATCAGCGGCCGATTTCGTTTCCAGAGCAAGCGTGCCGCCGATGCCGCCGTTGCCGTACAGCGCGCTGCCGCCGCCGTTTCGAACCTCCACCTGCTTAAGGATTTCAGGGTCGGCAAAGACGCCCATCGGACGGTTGCCGCCCATCGTCAAGTCGTCCTGACGCATGCCGTCAATCAGATATGTTATCTGATTGGGTTGAGAGCCTCGAATAGACACGCGGTTATACATCACCGAAGTTGAGGACGTCGTATCTACGTTCGGAATCGTATCCAGAATTTCCGCAAACGTCAGAGGCTGAGTTTGCACGATCTCCTTTTCCGACACAACCGTTATAGAACTGGCCGCCTCGGACAGCGGCTGGTTCACGCGGGTGGCTGTTACGACCACTGGCTCAACCGATTGAACAGTTTCAGCTACGGACAACGTGGAAATGACGGAAAGAATCGCTAGCGTAACGGGAGCAATAAGAGGTTGCGCTGGAAAGCTAGTTACGGATTGGTTTGATTTCTTCATAATTTTGTCTCGCGAGCAGTTGTAATGCGCATGCATAATGAGAATGCTTCTCATTATGCCATCAAACCAAATAATGCGATGGCACGGGTTTTCCCTAGGCTTTGTGGAGACTTGTGGGTAGCACCGATGAAATCCGCGCCAACAAGCGCGGGCACAGTACCAGGCGAAACGAATTCAGAAGTGAGGAGGCTGACCTAACGGGACAGGCTCTCTGAGGAGTCAAGGCCGGGAGCGTATAGAGGAGGACGCGACTGCGTCCGAGCATATGCCGCGTACGGGCTTGACGGAGCGGAGAGATCGTCGAAGCCTTGTGTGAGGAGGATGCTGAAGGCATCCTTCGAGCCCTGTGGCGGCGAACAGAAAGGAAAAATGCCTGCATAGCAGGCATAACAAAATGGTCATTGATTGGTTAGAATTAAATTTCCGACAAAAAAACAACCAACACAATGATCAAGACTATAAATTTACTCTCCAAAATCCTTCGCATCAACAATACTGTTGTTCAGAGTTTCTCGCTTGAAGAGGATCCAGTTACCGGTCAGTCGGCCGTGTATATGGATATTCGGTCCTACAAGCGTTACAGCCACATCTGTCCGCATTGCGGTCGAAAATGCAAGGGCTACGACCACGGAACTAACCAGACTCGGAGATGGCGGCACACGGACCTCGGCTCAACCCAGCTGTTCCTTCGTTATGCTCCTCCCCGCATATTCTGCCCGGTACATAAGGTGGTGACAGCCGCCGTTCCCAGGGCGGATCATGGCTGTCGGTTCACGCGTGATTTCGATGACTCGGCAGCTTGGTTCTTCCAACAAATGAGCAAGTCAGCCGTTTCGGAATTACTTCGAATCGACTAGGCCACAGTCGGACGTTGCATCAGCAGAGTCAAGAATCGTCTCGACAAGAACCCTCTTTCTCGCTTCGATAATCAGCGAAGCATAGTCATTGACGAAACCTCAATTCGCAAGGGTCATGTCTACATCACCGTCGTAATCAACAACGAGACCGGCAAGGTGATTTGGAT
>CALEDY010000073.1 GCA_937949355.1 uncultured Collinsella sp.
TCGCACACGAGTGCCACGGCGACACCGACGAGCACGCTCACCGGCACAGCGACATTCGTCCACCCCAAAAACTTGCATATAGCGACGGATACCGCAGCCAAAACAGCGGCCACGACATTGCCGCGCGACAATCGCTGCGAAAAGAGCAGGCAGATAAAGAGCGATGTGCAGACAAAACCTGCAACAGCGGTGGGAACATCGATGACGGCGCCGACAACGGCGCCCATCGTGCATGAGACGCCCCACGTTGCGATGAGGATCACGTTGAGCGCAAAGGACTCACGTGGGCCCCAGTCATCCCCCTCGACCAAATTGGCTAGCAAGATGCCGTACGCCTCTTCGGTAAGCGTCGCGGTGACCGCCAGCGCCTGGCGCTTCGAGGCGCCCTTCAGATGCGGGGCAAGCGATGCCGAATAAAGTGCAAAGCGCGAGGAGATGGCGGCGACGCTCGCGATAATCGAGGGCGCCGGTACGCCCGCCAGCCACAGGTTGCAGATCATAAACTGGCCGCTACCCGTCACAAACGTGCTGCTCAGGGCAAAAACCATCCAGGGCTCCATTCCCGTCTGCCCCATGATCATTCCGCACGGCGTGCCTATTGCAACATAGGTAAGCATCACCGGCCAGACGGTTCTAACGATTTTGAGCACCATAACGCCCCTCATCCTGACAAGGTCTCTGAGCCGCATGTAGCGACACGGCAGAATCATCACCCGACAGCAACCGAGTTCACCTACAATTGCCACCGGATCGAACAACGCAATTTTTAGGAAGTCATTATGACAGTTATCGATCGAGACCGAGCAGCTGCGGCCTTCAAACGCTATACCGATGCTTACGATGCCGCCAATCCGCGCATCGCGCTCAAGATCGAACATACCTATCACGTGGCGGAAGCATGCGATACCGTGGCGCGAGAGCAGGACTGGTCGACAGAGGATATCGACTTGGCCTGGCTTTGCGGCCTGCTGCACGATATGGGCCGCTTTGAGCAGCTACGGCGCTGGGACACCTTTAAGGATGCCGAGAGCATGGGCCATGCGGCACTGGGCGTCGAGGTCCTCTTCGGCGAAAATCCCGCCGATGCGCCAGCCACAACGAACATCCGAGATTTTATCGAAACCGACGCGCACGACGAGCTCATCCGCGCGAGCATCGCCTATCACAGCGACTTTCGCCTGCCGGCGCAGCTCGACGAGCGCACGCGGCACTTCTGCGACATCGTACGCGACGGCGACAAGGTCGACATTATGCGCACCATTGCCGACAGCACCGTCGACACCGTCCTTAAGGTGGATGAGGACGCATTCCTCGCCAGTCACTTCTCGTCGCCGACGCTCGCCGCCTTTGACGAGCATCGCTGCGTTGCACGCGATGAACGCGACGAGCCCGCAGACTACCTGGTGGGACTTATCTGCTTTATGTTTGAGCTCGTCTATCCGGCGAGCTGCGCGCTGGCGCGCGAGCAGGGCGATATCTACCGCCTGCTCGACGCGCCCTTTGGCATTACGCGGCCCTTTACCGATCCCGCCACACAGGCGACCTGGGAGCGCCTCAAGGACGAGATGCGCAACTGGCTGGCGCGTGCCTAGCGCTCAAGCTGGGCCAGCAGCTCCTCGACGACCTCGACGGCGTCGCCGACAACCTTGTACTGGGCGGCGCCAAAGATAGGGGCATCCGGATCCTCGTTGATGGCGATAATGCACTCCGCTCCACCGATGCCGGCAAGATGTTGAATGGCGCCCGAGACACCGATACTCACGAGAATCTTGGGCGAAACCGATACACCCGTCTGGCCAATCTGGTGGCGATACTCCAACCAGCCGGCCTCCACGACAGGGCGCGTGCAGCCAAGCTCGGCGCCCAGAGCCTCGGCGAGCCTTCGCATCAGCGGCAAGTTTTTCTTGGAGCCAATGCCGCGGCCCACCACGACGAGGCGATCGGCATCGGCGATCGAGGCCTGCTGCCCCCACTCCTCGGCGGGAATCGAGATCTCGACGCGGGCCTTAACGTCTTCTGCAAGCGCTACCTGGGTGATGGTGCCGGAGCGGCCGTAGTCAAAGTCGGGTGCCTTAAAGATGCCGGGGCGCACCGTTGCCATCTGCGGACGGTGATTGGGGCAGACGATGGTGGCCATCAGGTTGCCGCCAAACGCCGGACGCGTCTGCTGCAGCAGCCCCGTCTCCGTATCCATCGAAAGCACGGTGCAGTCGGCCGTAAGGCCCGTCTGCAAGCGCACGGCAACGCCGGGTGCCAGTTCGCGGCCAAAGGCGGTCGCACCGTACAGAATAGCCTCGGGCTTGCGCTCGGCTACCAAATCGCAGATCAGACGGGCGTAAACCTCCGCATCGTTTTGGCGCAGGCGCTCGTCGCGACAGACCATAACTTCGTCGGCGCCGGCACAAACCAAATGCTCAAGCTCCTCGAGCGAGCTCTCGGGACCCATGCCGACCAGCGCCACCAAGCGGCAGCCGCGGGCATCGGCAAGCTCGCGGCCCTTGCCCATAAGCTCATAGGCCACGGGAGCCACCGTATCGTGCTCGTCGGTCTGCACGAATACCCAAATGTCTCGATATGCATCGAGGTCCGCTACGTCAGCGGCCTCGTCACGCTCGATCGAGATGGCGTTAACGGGACAGGCGTCGACGCACCCACCGCATAGGATACAGCCATCGGTTACACGGGCGCAGCGGTTGGGCCGCTCGCCTTCCACTACAATGCCGCCCGAGGCGCAGGCGCGAACGCAGCGACCGCAGCCGATACAGGCTTCGCTATCGATAATCAGTCCGCTCATCTATGCCATCCCCTCGATAATCTTGGCAAGTTTTGCCGCCTGCTCGGACGCCGTTCCCTCAACGGCCTCACACGTTTGGTCGCGGTCGGGTACAAACGAGCGCACGACCTGCGTCGGCGAGCCGGCAAGGCCGCAGCGCGCGGGGTCGGCATGCACGTCGGCGGCGTTGACCACGCGCACGTCCGCATCCTCGGCCGCGCGAATACCGGCGATACTCGGCATGCGCAGCTGACCAATCTCCTTAGCAGTCGTCATCGCGCACGGCATCTCCAGATAAACCGTCTCTTCACCGGCATCGCATCCGTGAACGAGTGCCAGCGAGCCACACGTCGTAAAGCCCGCGCTCTGTACGCAGCTCACGTCGGTCACGCAGGGAATCTCGAAGGCGCCGGCAAGCTCGGGCCCGATCTGGGCCGTATCGCCGTCCACCGCCATCTTGCCGCAAATGAGCAGGTCAAAGTCCTCGTCGAGCGCCTCGATACCGCATTTGAGGGCATAGGTGGTGGCCAGAGTATCGGCGCCCGCAAAGGCGCGGTCGGTTAGCAGCAGCGCGTCATCGGCGCCACGGGCGATGCAGTCGCGCAGCAGCACTTCGGTCGCGGGAATACCCATCGACACTACCGTCACGCGCACATCCATGCCAAAGCCGATAAAGTCGTCTTTAAGTGCCAGTGCGCACTCCAGAGCGCTCGCGTCAAAGGGATTAATGACCGCCTGCTTGCCATCGCGCACGATGGTATTGGTCTTGGGGTCCATCTTGACCTCGGTGCTACCCGGCACCGCCTTGACGCACACCACCATATGGAAATCGCTCATCTTCACGCACCCCCTTTCTGGACGAGTTTATCCAAGAGCTTCTCCGAAAACAGGTTGCCGCGACCCAGCTGCCCGGCAGGATCGAGTTGGAGCTTGAGCTGCGCCGACTCGACCATGGCCTCGTGGCCGTACATCGTCTCCAAGAAGCCCGCCTTGATCTTACCGACGCCGTGCTCGGCGGAGACGGCGCCGCCCATGGCCGTGACCTCGGAAGCCCACTGGGCAAAGAGTTCTCCGCCGCGGCGGTAGTCCTGCGCATCGCGCGGCAAAATGTTCACGTGCAGGTGGTTGTTACCGATGTGCCCCCAAGCTGCAGACTCGAGACCGCTTTCGGCCAGCGTGCGACGATAGAGGGCGATGACATCGGCCAGGCGTGCGTTGGGCACCGACATGTCCGACCCCAGCTTGGTGATGGTGGGATCCGTGCGGCGGCGCTCGTCGATGAGCATATTGACGCTCTCGGGCACCGCATGGCGGAAGAATCGCTGGCATTCGCGATCGACCTCGGTGCGCGCGACCCATGTCGCATCGTCGCGGCCGCCCGCAAGCTCCAACACCCAGCCCAAGTGATACAGTTCCTCAGTCGCTTGGGCCTCGTCGTCGCAGTCGAGTTCCACGTATACGCAGACCTTGGCATCTTTGTCGAGCGCGGGAAGCGAGGCAAACGCGGTCGACTGCTCGCGCTGACGGCGCAGGATATCCAGGGCGCCGGCATCGAAATACTCGATGGCAGCGGCATGGGATAGGACGGGACGCACGGAATCGATAAAGGACACGGCCTTGTCTTCGCTGTCAAAGAAGCAGCTCACGCCCCAAACGACCGCAGGTGCCGCCTGCAGGGCAATCTCGAGCTCGGTGATGACACCGAGCGTGCCGCACGCACCGATAAACAAATCGATGGCATCCATATCGTCCGCGACGAAATAGCCCGAGGCGTTTTTGGTCTTGGGCATGATGTAGCCGGGCAGGTCGAGCTCGAGCGTGCGGCCCTGCGCCGTGATGAGCGAAAGGTAACGACCCTGCGCAAAAACTTCGCCACGCCTAAGCTCGAGCAGGTCACCGTCGCTCAACGCGACGTGAAGACCCGTGACGTGCGGACGCATGGGGCCGTAAGCGTAGCTACGGGCGCCGGAAGCGTTGCATGCCGCCATACCGCCCAGGCAGGCAGACGCCTCGGTGGGATCGGTGGGAAAGAACTGCTCGGGGGCTTCCTGAAATTCCTCGTAAGCCTTAAGCGAAGCCTGGTCCCAACCTGCGGTTGGAAGCACCTTCTTGCCCAACTGTTTGCGCAGCTCCGACAACACGACGCCCGGCTCCACGCGAAGCAGAAAGCGGCCCTCGTCATCGCGGCGAAGACCAAGGTAACGATTCATGCGGGAAGTATTGAGGATGTGGCCGCCATGAGGCACGGCGCCGGCAGCGAGGCCCGTTCGAGCGCCCTGGACAGTCACCGGGACACCGTCGACATGGAGCTGCCGCAGGATGGCGCGAACCTCGTCTTCCGATGTTGGAAACGAGATGCTCGAGGCTTCGCCCGACGAGCGAGACTCGTCGCGACCGTATTCCTCGAACTCATCGGTGAAGGGTTTGATGGTTGCAGACATGCAGAACTCCCCTTTAGCTAACTACAGTGTTTGCAGGGAGATGTTACCGCATCGTTTCGTTGACGTGTTCGAGACCGTCTCCATAATTGGCGATTTTTACGTTCGTGCAATTCGGCGAGTGGCGAGGTTTTCTCGACAGACGATGTTTTTGACACATATAGCTTTGCCACCAGCAACCACGCAATTGTCGCTCGAAAAAAGTTGAAGTATTTTTTACCGCCTCTTACCTGCAGAGATCTCAATCCGTCAAGCATTTGGTCAGAAATTGGTCAAGTAGCGGCTGATACGGTCGGCATCGACAGCCAAACCGATAGAAGGCTTGGCCCCAGAAGCAGGGAGGTTCCCATGGCATATTACTGGCCCCAGTACGGCGTCGCCATTGAGGTCGACGACGATCCCCATCTGCTGCCTTTCGACGAAGAGGCGTTTCCCGATACGGCGGTCTACCACGTCACCACCGATGTTATCTGCGACCCCGAGTCGTTCTCGGCGCTCGCCCACCACATCGCGCGTATCCACGACATCGAGCTCCCTCCCAACTTTGACGAGCTCGTCTACTCGCGCCGCCTGATGCTTCACATGCTCTTTGGAGCAGACCCCTCCACGTTCGCACGTGTCTATACCACCAAGGATGCCGCATGAGCGCGAAGAAGCCGACCCGCCTTGCAGGACTGGGACGTTGCAAGAAACTCGTCGTTGTCTGTCTGGCCATCGTTTGTGCCCTCGTCGCCGTAGGACTGTACGCCTGGCAGTCACAGCCCGTGCCCGAGGCGGGCACTTCGGTCACGACGGCAGAGGGCAAATCGCGCCAAGAAATCCAGGATGAGCTCGACGCCATCGTCCGCGACAACATGATGACGATCTCGGTCGCCCCGGTCGCCCAGTTGCAGGAAGGCGGCAAGTTGCGCGTCAACGTGCAAAACGTCCAGGACAACAAGTTTCCCCAGCGCTTCCGCGTGATTCAAAACGACGAGACCATCTATGAGTCCGGCGTGGTCGAAGCCGGCAAGACGGTTGAGACCTGCCCCGCCGGCGATATCCAAGAAGGCGAGGCATATATCGAGATTCAGGCGCTCGATGCCAAGACCTACGACACCCATGGCAATCCGACGCGCGTCAAAGTGCGGGTGGCCCAGGCAGAAGGCTAGCGACCGACGCGCTCGTAGGGGCAGCACCCTGCCCACATTCGTCCAACCATCACGGAAACGGTCCGTGACGAGCAGAAAGGATCGATTATGGACATTACCAGGAACCTGAACGGAGCCAGAGCGCTCGCCGTGGGCGCAGGGCTTGCGCTCGCGCTTGCGATGGGCGCCGCGCCGACGGCGGCCATGGCAGAGGTGCGTGTTGGAACCACCGATGTGACGGTGAAGGCCGACATTAGCAATGTTTCGTTTAAGGCGCCGACGGTCATCCCCTTTGCCGCCAAAGCCGACGGAACGCTTGTGGGCCCCTCCGACAATACGATTACCATCGATAACCTCTCGGCATATGGCATTCACGTCACTAACATGAAGGTCACGGCCAAGAACGACTGGGCAATCGTTGCAGACGCAAAGGCGGGCTCGGCCCAGAACTCCATCGATTTTAAGGTTGGCCCCGATAAGGCACAAAAGGACGCCAGTTCGGCGACTCAGACTACGGGCCTCGATCTTTCCAAAGATGCGAACTTTGACATGAAGTATCAGGGCATTGCCGATGGGACAGACAAGATCAAACTCAGCGTGAGCGGGCACGTCGCGCGTGTCACGCGTGACATCTACCACGTCACCGGCACGGGAGACCAAGTAGCAAGCATTACCTGGACGGTCGAGCCCGGTGTGCACGCCACGTCCTAAGGCGATTGCGCTGGCCGCCATCGTCGGCATTCTGGCGACCGCACCCGCCATGGCCTTTGCTCAGCAAGAACAGGCGCAGGCGGCTACAGAAGTGACCGTCGACCTTTCGGGCCTCGATCGCGGCAGCCGTCACGAACCGCTCGCCCAGACGAGCGACGCCCGGCAACTCATTGCGGTGGGCACCGCCACGGTGGGAGCAGGACTGACGTGTCTTGGCCTGCACATCAAACGCAACCAATAGCCAAGCACGACCGGAGTACGCGGAACAGATAGGAGAACCATGGCACCCAAAAACATTTTGCCCGTCGCCGCGCTCTGCAGCGCGCTGGCGACCGGCACGCCTCTCGCCGCTTGGGCGATACCCGCCACGGCAAACTCCTTACCGCAAGCTCTGAGCCCCGTGGCGAATTCGTCGGGCATCGTCGCCTGCCAACGTTTTTCGCTCGCACAGGCCACGATTCGAACCTCGGGATGTCTTCGTCGCAATACGGACGGCTCGGTAGTCGTGGATACCGAGCGTCCGGATAAGGAGAACGGCTCCCAGGCGGGTTGTGCCATCTGCACATGGAAATCGGTTGCGGTCGACGCCGACGGCGACCCATGCGACATAGAACTGCGCATCGATATCGTCTCGGTCGATGACTCGGCGAACGGGGCGAAGGTCGTCTTCGACAGCGCGGCCCATGAAAAAGGAGGAGGTGTATGCCTGGGCTGCGTCCCCTCAAATACCGACGGTGCGCAGCCCATCATCTCCTTTACGGCATCGCTGCGGCTGGCCAAGGCGGGCACCGACGCCATCGCAACGGGAGATGCGCCCCTGCTGTTCTTCGCGAACGGCGCGGGCGATCAGGAGGCTCAAAACAGCACGCAGAAGGGCTCGCTTAACCTCACGCGCGGATCAGAACCTGCCCCCATCAATATCGATGCCCAGGCGCAAGGCGTGCAGCGCATTCTCGCCGATCCAGCGCTGCTCCAAATGACATGGCACGGAATGGGGTCCGTCGGGATTGCTGCTCCTATATCTAGCGATAATGGCAAATCCCCCAAAGACGAGGTCGCAGACGCACCGACACACGTTGATGATGCCGGCGATGCACCATCAGAAGACGACGCTGCGGCTCCTCCCGAGAAGCCAGGCGACACCGCCACCGAGCAAAGCGATCCCCAACCGAAAGACGGCCTGGACTTTGCCGCTCCCCCAGATGTCGACGAAGGCAACTGCTGCATGATGGTCGCGCTCGACCACACGGAAACCGTCGATGCCGCAAGCATTGAGCCAGTCGCCGCCAATGCGCCCCGCCGCAAAAATATCCTCATCACATTCCCCAATACCGTCGAGCTCGTCTTTTTGCCCTCGGGCGAAGTCATCGCGCCTACGGCACTTACGGCAGTGGGAGCAAGGAGTGCATCGAACGATATCCAAGCTATCTCGGCACTGAATGCCACAACGACCGCCAAGTTACACCTGTATTCCATTGCAGCAGACGGAACGCGAACCGAAGAATTCGACGGAACCAAGCTTTTGGTTCCGCGGCGCATCGGTGTCCAAGAGGACTTCCCCTATCAAATGGAACTTGAAGGGTTCGATCGCGCACGAGATGCCGACATCATTGCCGCAGCCATCGAATCCCCGCAGTATCTCATGACGCTGCGTTTCGACTTTAGCCCCGTCCTGGGCTAGACCGCCAACCGCCGCTTGAATCGGATACTGAGCGCTCCCCTCCCCGTTCTGCTACGATTGCCGCGTTGGCATCAATTGCAGGAGGGTTCATGCCGGGTTTAGGAACGATTATCAACGTCGCGCTTTTGATTGCGGGCGGTCTGCTGGGCCTCATGGGCGGGCGCTTCATTACGCCCCGCATCCAAGACACGCTCATGAAGGCGTCGGGGTTGTGCGTTCTGTTTATCGGTCTGGGCGGCACCATGCAAAAGATGCTCGTTATCGATGGAGAGGCGTTGGCGACCACCGGCACCACCATGCTTATCGTCTCATTTGCCCTCGGTTCGCTCATCGGCGAGGCCATCAACCTGGAGGCCGCCATCGAGAACCTCGGCGAATGGCTCAAGCGCAAAACCGGCAGCGAAGGCGACAATGAATTTACCAACGCCTTTGTCTCGGCATCGCTCACCGTGTGTATCGGCGCCATGGCCATCGTAGGATCGATTCAGGACGGCCTGCTCGGCGACTGGTCCACGCTCGCTCTGAAGGGCGCGCTGGACTGCATCATCGTCTGTACCATGACCGCCTCGCTCGGCCGCGGCTGCATTTTCTCGGCCCTGCCCGTCGCCGTGTTCCAGGGGACGATCACGCTGTTTGCCAGCGCGCTCTCCCCCATCATGACCACCGCGGCACTCGATAGCCTTTCACTCGTGGGCTCCATGCTCATCTTCTGTGTCGGCGTTAACCTTATCCGACCTCAGACCTTCCGCACGGCCAACATGCTCCCCTCCGTCATCATGGCCGTCATCTACGCCCTCCTTTTCTAACACCTCGGTAGATTTTTGGGACATGCCTGGAAATCTACCTTTCACCAGTGCTTCAAAGGCAGGCCACCTAAAAGTAGATTTCTAGGCATGTCCCAAAAATCTACCCACAGGCAGTGTCTCGAACATCTGTTTGATGCTGTGCTATGATATGAGGTCACCGACACCGTATAGGGAGAGGAGAGGGCGGTGGCCGACCAGGACGTCAAGATGCTCATCGAGCGCATTATGGCCGAGGCCCGGACCCATCAGTCCGCCCGCTTCTCAAACGAAATCTATGCTGACGAGCCGATTCTCAAGACCGGTCGTCAGATGCAGAACTTCCTCCCCGACCAATACCGCAAAATGCGCGCGATATCGCGCTGGCAGGATGATCCCAAAGGCGGCGCGGGGCGCTGGCTATCGGAGGCGGAGCTCTTTTACCGCCAAGGCCTGCTAATGGCCGACTTCGAGGACGACTGTCCCTACAACGGCACCTTTAAGTCGTACTTTCCCACCTACAATGCCATGAGCGATCGACAGTTGCGCGGCTACTTTACCTGGCGCGCCCAAGTGCGCCGTGGCAATATCGATGAGACATCGACCTCGTTTGCTTTCCTGTATCTTTACGAATTGATCTGCGGCATCGGCGTCGATGACCCACTCGATGGCTTTGACAAGATCAAGGCCTTTTGGGACGCCTATCGCGCCTTTGAGCCCGGCATCGACCGGTTCGCACGCGTATGGCTGCAGGACTACGCCGTGTTCCACGGGCTCGATCCCAAGCTGCTTCGCGACTCCAAAACCGTCATGTTCGATAACGCCCTTATCGAGCTGCGTCGCGCGGCGCGAGACCTTGCGCCCGCGCAGGCACCATCCGGCCAGACCGCTAAGCGTCGTAAAACCTCAGAACCCACGCTTCCCCTTCCGCCCGATGAGGCGCGTGAGGAGCGACTCATGGCCGCCATCAACGCGCTCTCCACGTACAACCTCAATAACTCACGACTCGACCGCAGTCATCATCGCGATTTGCGCCACGTGGCATGCGCCGTGTTTGTCCGCATGGCGCGCTACTATGACACGCACCGAAAGGCCAGCATCGTAGCGAGCTTGTTTGGGGAGGAGACGGCCATGCCCTACACCATGTTTGCCTCGGCCGTGTTCTTTGCGCCCGAGCGCCACGAGGACTGTGAATACCGCTTGGATCCCATCCATATCTACCGGTGCCAAAACGGCTTTTGGGAGTGCATGCGCATCCACGGCAGCAGACAAAAGAGCAGCAAGCTCGGTGAGATGATGCGCGCTTGCGATCAGCGCTTGCGTCTGGCGCTGGACCCCACTCATCCTCTTAAGGAAGAAAAGGTCCCCAAGTATTTGGCCAAAATCATCGACGATGAGATTGCTGCATGGCTTTCGTGGGATGCCGCGCACCAGCCCATTAAGATCGATATCGACCTGAGCCAGCTGGGGCATATCCGAAGCGCCGCCGCACAGACGCGCGAGGCGCTCTTGATCGACGAGGAACGCGAGGACGGCGCGCTTGCGGAAGCCGAGGAAGCGGACTCTGGGCAACCGAAAGTCGAACCCACGGCCAACACGATTGCCGAACCAGTCACAGCGCCCACGCAGCAGGACAAACCTGACGAGCCGACCGTCTCCACCGAGCAGTTTGGTGTCGTGGCCCCACTCCTCGCGTCTGCGCCTACACCCGTGACGGTCATGCCCGCCGACACCGCGTCCGCACTCGATCCCGCCGCAGACGCCTATCTTCGAGCACTACTCGAGCAAAACGCGGCGCAGGCGGCATCGGCGGTGGCACAGTCAGGCAAGAGCGAGGACATGCTCGTCGATAGCATCAACGAGGTCCTCTTTGACCTCGTGGGCGACACCGTTATTGAATTTGGTGCGGCAGGACCGCAAATTATCGAGGACTACGATGCAGACGTGAGAGGATACCTAGACCATGAGTGATACCGCATCCGCAGCACCCCGCGTGCCCAAGCGCGTCGCCGCCGTCATTCTCAACTCGCTCAAGGGCGGCGTCGTCCCGCGCATCGGCCTTCCCTACATTACCGTGGGACGCGAGGTCGAGATCCGCGCCCTGCTCACCGACCTCAGCCTCATCGCCGACGGCGGTGCAAGCTTCCGCTTTTTGGTCGGTCGCTACGGCGCGGGCAAGAGCTTTTTGCTCCAAACCATTCGCACGCACGCCATGGGCGAGGGCTTTGTCGTCGCCGATGCCGACCTTTCCCCCGAACGCCGCCTGCAGGGCGGTCAGGGCCAGGGCCTGGCCACCTATCGCGAGCTCATCCGCAACATATCGACCAAGACGCGCCCCGAGGGCGGCGCGCTCAACCTTATCCTGGATCGTTGGGTCGCCTCGTGTGCCAATGTCGACGAGTCGGCCATCAATGCCCAGCTCGCTCCGCTCGAGGAGATGGTCCACGGCTTCGATTTCACCCGCATGCTCCGCCGTTACCGCACGGCCGTCTCGGAGGGTGACGAAGAGACCATGAGCCGCGTGACCAAATGGATTCGCGGCGAGTACCGCACCAAGAGCGAGGCACGCGCCGAGCTGGGCTCCTCGACCATCATCAGCGACGACGACTGGTATGACTACATCAAACTTATCGCGCGCTTTTTGGTCTGCAGCGGCTATAAGGGCATGCTGGTGCTCATCGACGAACTCGTAAACCTGTACAAGATCCCCAACGCCATCACGCGCCAGTACAACTACGAGAAAATCCTGACCATGTACAACGACACGCTACAAGGCAAGGCGCAGTACCTGGGCATGATCATGGGCGGCACGCCAACCTCTATCGAAGACCGACGCCGCGGCGTCTTTTCCTACGAGGCCCTGCGCAGCCGTCTCGCTCAGGGCCGTTTTGCGCGCGAGGACCTCAAAGACATGCTCGCGCCCATCATCCGCCTGCAGCCGCTCACCTATGAGGAGCTGCTGGTGCTGATCGAAAAGCTCATGCAGATCCATGCCGGCTACTTTGGCTGGACGCCTACGCTTACCGAGAACGACTTGGTTGACTTCCTCAAGATTGAGTTTGGCCGCGTGGGAGCCGACACACACCTGACACCCCGTGAGGTCATTCGCGACTTTATCGAGCTGCTCGATATCCTGTGTCAAAACCCCGACGCCGACGTGGCCGAGCTGCTGCAAAGCGTCGGCGGCGATGCACTGGCACCGGCAGCTGCAACAGGCGAAACCGGCACCGCAGGCGACGACCGCAACTTCGCCGAATTCGCCATCTAACCTACCAAAAAGGGACAGGTTTATTTTGGTCGGTTTTATCTGGGCAAACGTCGATGTTGCAATTCGACAACCTGTTGCCCGCTGCGTTTGATACCCCGTTGTTGAGAGGAGGCCCATGAACGCCTTTGACCGTTATGCCCCGTTTATCCAGGATTTCATCTACTCCCACGATTGGGAAAGCCTGCGCTCTATCCAGGTTGCGGCGGCAGATGCCATCTTCAACACGCAAGACAATGTGCTCCTGACGGCATCCACAGCATCTGGCAAAACCGAGGCGGCCTTCTTTCCCATCCTGACCGAGTTTTGGGAAAACCCGCCCGCGAGCGTGGGCGCCCTCTACATTGGTCCCCTCAAAGCGCTCATCAACGATCAGTTTGTACGCCTCAACGACCTGTGCGAAGAAGCCGATATTCCCGTCTGGCACTGGCACGGCGACGTCTCGCAGTCGCATAAGGCCAAACTCATCAAAAAGCCGAGTGGAATCTTGCAGATTACGCCCGAATCACTCGAGGCGCTCCTGATCCATAAGCACATGGCAATCCCGCGCATGTTCTGCGACCTGCGCTATGTGGTCATTGACGAGGTCCACTCGCTCATGCGCGGTGACCGTGGCGGCCAGACACTCTGCCTTATCGAGCGCCTTTCACGCATGGCGGGCGTGCAGCCCCGGCGCATTGGCCTTTCGGCCACCATTGGAGACCCCGAGCGCACGGGCGCTTTTCTCTCACAGGGAACGGGGCGCGACTGCGTCATCCCCCGCTTTGAGGAACCGCGCCGCGTGTGGCGCATCTCCATGGAGCACTTCTACAACTCGGGCCCCCAGGCACAGCAGCGAGGATTCGAGAGCATGGGTCCTCAAGAGGCCGAAGTGCTTGCGTGCGAGCGCATCGAGGCGGCGGCATCCGCGGCACTGCCGGCCGACACCCAAGACATGCGCCACAGCGGACAACTCACACAAGAGGAGCGCCGTCAACGTCGTGAGCGGGCACGGGGCAAGGCCGCTCCCAAGGACCGCCAAACTTCCTCGGCCCCCGAGGGCGAAGTCGATATTCCCCAGGCCGCTGAGCAGGCGCTCCTCAACCCCACCGACATCGCGCCCGAAAACGCCGATCCCGGCATGGGCTATATCTTCGAACACACCCGCGGGCGCAAGTGCCTGGTCTTTGCCAACTCGCGCGAGGAGGCAGAGGCCGTATGCTCCATGCTGCGCAGCTACTGCGAGAACCGGCACGAGCCCGACCGCTTTCTCATCCACCACGGCAATCTTTCGGCATCGCTGCGCGAGACGGCCGAGGAACTCATGCGCGATGAGGAGCAGGCGCAGGCAACCGTCACCACCTCCACGCTGGAACTCGGCATCGATATCGGCCGTCTGGAACGTGCGTTTCAGATCGATGCGCCGTTTACCGTCAGCTCCTTTTTGCAGCGTATGGGCCGCACGGGACGCCGCGATCTTCCACCCGAGATGTGGTTCGTCATGCGCGAGGAAGAGCCCGAGCCGCGCACGATGATGCCCGAAACCATTCCCTGGAAGCTTCTGCAGGGCATCGCACTCGTACAACTCTATCGCGAGGAAAAGTGGGTTGAGCCGCCCGAGCTCGATCGACTCCCCTACAGCTTGCTCTATCACCAGACCATGTCGACGCTCGCCAGCACCGGCGAGCTCACGCCGGCCGAACTTGCCCAGCGCGTGCTCACGCTCAGCTATTTCCACCGCGTCTCCGCCGATGACTACCGCGTGCTGCTGCGCCACCTCATTAAGATCGACCACATCCAGGTCACCGAGGGCGGCGGGCTCATCGTGGGCCTCGCGGGCGAGCGCGTCATCAACAACTTTAAGTTCTACGCCGTGTTCCAGGAGAACGAGGAGTTTACCGTTCGCAGCGAATCGGCCGAGCTGGGCACAATCGTCAATCCGCCACCGCCCGGCGAACGCATCGCCATCGCGGGACACTGCTGGATTGTCGAAGAAGTGGACTGGAAACGCCACACCGTCTTTGCCACGCAGGTCAAGGGCCGAGTGCCGGCCTACTTTGGCGACTGCCCCGGAGACATTAACACGCATGTGCTCGAGCGCATGCGCAAGGCGCTCAACGAGCACGCGGCGTATCCGTACCTTATGGGTAACGCGCGGGCCCGTCTGGCGCAGGCTCGCCATACGGCCGAGATTTCGGGTGCGGGGACCAAGCCGCTCATTAACCTGGGCGGCGACACCTGGGTGCTCTTCCCCTGGCTGGGCAGCTACGCCTTTTTGGCACTCGAGCGCATGCTCAAGATTAAGTGTGCCGCAGAGCTGGGCCTTCGCGGACTCGACCCATCGCGCCCGTACTTTATGCAGTTTAAGATGAAGGCCGACGAGGAGACGTTCTTTGAGGTGCTCGCCGCCGAGGCCGAGAAGGACTTCAATCCCATCGAGCTCGTCTATCCCGGCGAGGTGCCTTATTTTGATCGCTACGACGAGTACGTTCCCGAGGAGCTCGTGCGCAAAGGCTTTGCCGAAGGCGTGCTCGACATAGAGGGCATGAAGCAGCGCGTTCTCGGCTGGCGCGGCCACGCCTAAGACCAGTCTTTTTGGGACGGGGAGACTTACTCGTCGTGAAGGACGGTGCCGAGGAAGTCAGCGTCGAAGGGCACGGCTTCGGCAAAAGCGTAGTCGCCGTCGCTGGCGATGAGCAGGTAGTTCTCCTCGCCGCCGAACTCCGCATCGCCGCATGGGACCACCCAAACGTGGTCGAATACCTCGAGCGCCGTGGCGGCGCAGTCGCGCAGGAACGTCACGTCGCTCCCCTCGTTTGCGCTCACGATATTGGCAACGTAGATGCCGCCCGAGTTCAAGCTACCCCGCGCCAGACGCAGCGCCTCAACCGTCGCCAACTCGCGTACGGGCTCGGCACCGCCAAAGCAATCGCTCACGACCACGTCGTAGCGACGATGGCCCACGCTCGTCACACCCAGATACGAGCGAGCCTCGGCGGTAATCACCCGCAGGCGATCGCCCGCCGTGCGCTCCAGCTCGTCCAGGTAGAACCAACGGCGTGCTAGGCGCGTAATCTCTCCGTCATACTCGATGACGTCCATGCGCAAGTCCTCGTGCGACATCAGCGCAAATTTGGGATAGGCAAACCCGCCGCCACCCAGCATAAGCATGCGGTCGATACCGCGACCATAAGCGTCGCGCATTGCATCATCGGCCTCAAACACGTCGTCAAACGCGCGATAGTACGCAAAGACGGGCTCCGCCCAACGCTCACCAACGTAGCTTGCGCTTTGGTAGACGCCGCCTTGCACCAACACGCGAATCTCATCGCCGCCCTCATCGTGCACGCGTTTCACACGCGCCAACCCATTGCGGGTTCGCGCAACCTGCAGACAGGCAGCACGAACAGCGACAGCGGCCGCACCAAGCGCCGCGGCCCCCAGAGCAACGCCGGCAACGACGCCGGCAGAAACACTCGGCTTGTTCATCTAGAGCTCCTTTTGCAGATAAAGGCCATGGTCATAAAATCCAAGATGGCGATAGTACTCGCGCGTACCGATCGCGCTAATCACGTTGATACGCGCATAACCCGCATCCCGGGCAACCTCGCACGCACGCTCAACGAGCAAACGCCCCAACCCGTGATGCTGCGCCGCCTGGCCTTGATCCCCCACGCGCGCCGCCATGCCATACACGTGTACCTCGCGAATCATCGCCTCATCAGGCATCGTTGGCAACTCGTCCGCATGCGCGGCAACAAACGAATGGTCGGGCAGCGACAACCGCAAAAAGCCCGCGATTTTGCCCTGCGGTGTCACCCACTGCAAAAAACGCTCGCTCGTCACCGGCGTCTCGTACGCGACCTCATCAAGGGACAGCTCACCCAAGTCGGCACCCGCCGTGCTGATCTCGCGATAGCGAATCTCACGCACCGTCGCACCGTCACCCCGAGCAGCTAGGCGGTTCTCAACGAGCTGACGCAGGTTGGGCTTCTTGTTGCCCACCATGATGTCGTCGGAGCTAAAGTCACGAATCATGCGGCTGATGCGGCAGAACGCCGGCGTCACCACGATGTCATCGGCCAGCACATCGAGCAGCTCTTCCTCGGTATAGGGGCGCCACTCGCCACGTTCATAGCAGCCCACCAGACGCGAGCCCTCGATGAGCGCACACGGGTAAACCTTGACCTCGTCGGGCATAAAGGCCCCTTCGGTCATAAAGCGCTCGTAGTCGCGCTTGTCCCCCTCGGGCGCGGCGCCCAGCAAGTTGAGCATAAAATGCGCGTGGATCTTAAAGCCAAACAGGCGCGCAAGCGAAAACGCCCGCTCGATCTGCGCCACCGAAATGCGGCGTTCGTTGATATCGAGCAGGTGCTGATCAAGGCTCTGGATACCCATCTGGATCTTGGTGCAGCCCAGGCGGCGGATAAGCGTGAGGGCCTTCGGCGTTACGGCATCGGGGCGCGTCTCGATAACGAGGCCCACCACGCGATGCTTCGCCGTCTCGTTGGTGCGCTGTTGACGCTCGAGCTCCTCCATCGTTGCTGTCTGCCACTTGGCAACCTCGCCCCACGGCGTACCGGGGCCGTACAGACGACGCACCGCGCGGTTATAGCCGCCCACGGCAGCATCCACACGCTTCTGCTCGTCGGCAACGCCGGCAGCGAGCTCGGCCTCGTCTGTCGCAATGCCGGCAGCCCGATAACTCTCGCGACGCTCTGCTACTACCGGCGGCAGGGCATCGGCGGGAGCGTCATCGAGCAGGCGCCCCGCCTCGGCACGGCTGATGCCCGGACGCGCCAACATGGGGTTTGCCGCCACGCCGGCGACGGCATCGTCATTGAGCGCACGGAAAAGCTCCGATATAAACCACGTCTGATACCCTTGCGGATAGTCGCTCCAGGTACCGCCAAGAACGATAAGCTCGATCTTGTCGGTCGCATGCCCCATCTGCGAAAGCGCGGTCAAACGGGCGCTCACCTGCAGATATGGATCGAAGCAGTTTTGCTCTGCACGGGCACACGCCGGCTCGGCATGTAAATAGCTTTTGGGCATGCGCAGGTCGTTGGGGCAAAACAGGCAATCGCCCGAGCACGGCCACGGCTTGGTGATGACGGTAATGGTTGCCACGCCCGAAGCCGTGCGACGAGGCTTCATACGCAGCACCTGCAGCAGTTGACGTTCCAGCTCGGCATCGACATTCCACCCAACCCAACGAGCCGGCTCCTCACGTTTAACCCGCTGGTAGAACGGCAGCAGACGGCGCTTGGCCAAATCGCGTTTGTCGGCACCCTCACGGCGCGCCTCGGCATGTATCAGTTTGACGAGCGCTTTGTCATCCACGGTCTCGCCGCGACGCAGAGCCTCGAGTATGTTCAAGATAATCTGTTCCATGCCCCCATTGTAAAGGCAAAGGCGCCGGAGCCGATCTCGGCTTCGGCGCCTTCATCAAACAGCGCGTCTATATCTTCGCCTAGGCTTTCGTCTGCCTCAATACTCCGAATCAAACGACATGTCGCCCGAACCGACCTCAAAACGATACGTGGCAGACTTGTCACCGTTATCGAATTCAAGATTCAAAATGGTCTCGCCGTCGTAGCCAAGCGGAAGGAAATCGCTCTCGAAGTCGCCGCTGCCCAAGGTGAGGCTCGCCTTAAAGCCCGTCGAGTTCGGAACCGTCATCTCCACATCGCCCGAGCCCACACTCACGTCCATCGACTTCGTGGGGGCCGGGTAAAGCTCGAACGTCACATCGCCCGAACCGACCTCGGCATTCAGGGTATCGGTCACGGTGCCCGTAAACTCAACGTCTCCCGAGTCCAGAGTCAAGTTGAGGTCATGACACGCAATGCCCGCGACCGTCAGATCACCCGATCCTACATTCGCTGTAATGCCCACCATGTTATCGGCAACTTTGCGCGGCAGTTCGACGGTAACCGTGCGGTCAATGGCGCGCTCGTCATCGCAATCGAACTGGCGAATCTTGAGCGTAGAACCCTTGATTTCGGCCAGGTTCTGGGTTGCCGCATCGAAGGCAACGGTCCCCGTTGCCACGCGACCGCTTTCAATCACGCGCACTGGCCCGCCGGAGACGTGTTTGACCTCGACCGTGCCCGACGTCACGTCCAAGTCAAGCGATGTGAACGCGTCGGCATCAAACGTTTCGCTCGAAAGCTGTTGAGGCCGAGCGGAATAGTTACCGCTATTCAAGGAATCGTCCTCGTCAAACGCATCGTCCATACCAGACAAGCCGGATACAACATCGTTGAGATCCCACGGTCCATCAAAATGAATCAAAGTCCGCGAAGTGCCAAAGACAAGCCCGATGATGAGCACAAACGCTCCGATGCCAATGCCCAAGCGCCTCTTAGACTCATGCGAGAGCTTCATCATTCATCACCTTCTTTGGCACTCGACTCAGCGGTGGTCGCAGCAGCCATGTCAGCGTCAACCGCTGTGAAAACGTCCTCCCCCTTAGTCCTAGCGACCGCCGGCGCCGGACCAACCTGGATATCCCCACGCGCCCAATCACCATCGAGCGCACGCGCCACCCAGTGATAGATGGGAATCGTAAAGAAGATCAGTGCGGGAAAGGGGCTGGCACCAAACAGGAACATCAGCAAAAAGAACAGCAGCCAGCACACGGCCCAATACGGGAACGACTGGAACGGGCCCTTCACCGGAGTCGAGCCAACCGCGGTGCCACTCGTCGCCTGCGCCGTAGCGGCATTGGCAGCCTGTGCACTCCAACTCGCCGCCTGCGCTGCCTTGGCCGCCGCATCACTTGCCTGCGTTGCCGCCTCAGTAGCCCGCGCCGCCGCCTCATGGGTACGTGCGCGCTCTGCCGCCTCGGCCTCGCGCTGGCGGGCGCGGTCCTCGTTCTCAAACTCGATATCGTCTTCGATCTCGTCGCTCGGATTGAGCAGTTCGTCCAGACTCACACCATAGAGCTTGGCGAGCGAGATCAGATTCTCGGTATCGGGCGAGCTCTCCGCGCGCTCCCATTTACTGACCGCCTGGCGCGATAGCCCCAGCTTTCGCGCCAGCCCTTCTTGGCTAAAGCCCTTGCTGCGACGAAGGTCGGCGAGCCGCTGCGCAGTTTCTACATTCATGGTTCCTCCTATGCTTTTGCCAGCCGTGCCGCCGGACCGTTTTTGTTCTTAAGACGCCTTGCACAGTTAAAAATGTATCCGCCACCGCCAAAAACATGCCACCTATTCTAGTGAGTATTTTGACAACCGTCGGTTGCGGGCGTATATGAGCTGCGGAAATGTGTCCAAACAGAGCAATGACCCGCCGCTTGGTTGTCCCCGTTGCGGCGTTAACGGTAGTATGGTCGTACTGTATATTCCGCACCGCCAACGGAGGGAGTCCCGCGCCGTGAACCGCGATTTCGCTTCAGCGCTCATCCAGCTCAACAACACGTTCTATCGCGAGCACTCCGCCTCCTTTTCCGATACACGCCAGGCCCCGTGGCCCGGCTGGGTACGCACTATGGACATCGCGCTCGAGCAGCTCGATGTGGCCACCATCGAGCGCCCTGTACGCGTCTTCGATCTTGCCTGCGGCAACATGCGATTCGAGAACTTTGCCGCCGGCGGCACGCTGGCCGCCAAGGGCGTAGACGGCACGAGCCCCTCGGCGGATGCCAGCTGTCCCTTTGAGTTCTACGGCGTCGACTCGTGCCAGGATCTGGCCATCGACGCGCGCGGCCACGCCTTGCGCATCCCCAACTTGCACTTCCAGGAGCTCGACGTGCTCGGCGCTCTCATGAAGCTCAACCCTGCCGAGACGCCCGACGTGCTCTTCGACGCGCCACTTGCCGACATCTCCGTCTGCTTTGGTTTTATGCACCATGTACCGTCGTGCGAGTACCGTGTACGCGTGCTCGACGCCCTGGTACGCCAAACGCGCCCGGGCGGCATCATCGCCATCAGCTTTTGGGAGTTTATGAACGACGAGCGCATGGCGCGCAAGGCCGTTCGCGCCGAGGCCCGCGCCGAGCTCACCCCGCCGTTTGAGGGTTACGAATCCGCACAGTTTGAAGCCGGCGACCACCTCATTGGCTGGCAAAACGACCGCCATGCCTACCGCTACTGTCATCACTTTGACGATCAGCAGATCACCGACCTGGTGCGTGGTGTGCGCACGTTCTACAAGAGCGGCGAGGTCCCTGTACGCGAGCTTGAGCGCTTCCATGCCGATGGTCGCAGCGGCGAGCTCAACCGTTACGTGATCCTTAAACGACTGTAGAAGTCTGCGGTTCGTTTTGAGCGGCACTGCCGCAAGGGGCCAAAATTGTGCCCACCCCTTCTAACCCATTGCCGGAACGTACAGCCATACGTTCTGCACTTATGACCAAGGAGCCTCATGGGAGCCGTCCACGTTCGCACGCCTAAGAACTTCGTGCTCGAGGAGCGCCTGGAGCGTTACGCCGATGCCATCGAGACGAGCCCCGAGAGCTATGCCGGACATTGGCGCGAAGCATGTACGCCGGCTGGCGGCAAGCCCTTCGCCCACCTTCACCTCGATCTGGGCTGTGGCAAAGGAACCTATCTGGTCGAGCGCGCACACCGCGAGCCCGATACTCTTTTTATCGGCATGGACCAGGAACCCATCTGCATTGCCTATGCCGCGCAGAAAATCTGCGAGCAGGAGCTGCCCAACGCGCTCGTGCTACCCCGAGGCGCCACATCGCTGCCGCGGCTGTTCGCTGCAGGCGAGCTCGATGCCATCACTATCAACTTTCCCACGCCGCAGCCCAAGGCCAAATACGCCAAAAAGCGCCTTGTCCATGTCGACCATCTGATGCTCTACCGTCCGCTCTTTGCTGCCGGCGCCACCGTCACGCTGCGCACCGACAGCAAGCCGCTGCGTGACTACGCCCTGGGGCAGTTTGCCGCGGCCGGCTACGACACGCTTTGGGTAAGTGACGACGTCCGCCGCGACCATCCTGAGCATCCCGAGACTGAATATGAATGCCGCACGCGCGAGATGGGTGCCGTCGTCTACGGCATCTGTGCCACACCCGGCGCGGAGCCTACCGAAGAGCAGCTCGCGGCAGGCCGGGCGCAGGAGCAGAGCCTCGCCTGCTATCTGCCCGACGACCTCGATGAGCTCACCTACGTACCCCTCGGCATGGAAGAGGCCGTCGAGAACTTTAAAAACCGCGCCCGCAAGGGCAAGAAGCCTTTACCGCAGGAGTCCCAGAGGCCTCTGATGGTCGCGGCGTCGGCAAACAAGCGCAAATAGGCGCCAACAAACGACCCTCAAATCTAAGTGAGTAGACTTTTTTGCAATAGCCAAGCACAACCCGCATAGCGAAAATTAAAACCCCAGGTAGAGCCCTTGCGCAAAAGCCATGTGTTCGCGATATTGCAAAAAGTCTACTCACTTAGCTGGCAGCTGCGCCAAACGGCTGGGCAGAACGCCCATTTCCTGCATTTTCTCGCGCGCTGGCACCCCGCGCCGCCGCTACGCCATAATGGATGGCGGACAAACGCGAGAGAAAGCAAACCATATGGCACAGACCACGACAGATACTTCCGTCAGCACCGTTTCCGGCGCCGGCGCCGCTAGCTCGTTCTCGGGCGGCACGGGCACCGAGGCCGAGTTCGGCTCGCTCGGTGCGCTCTCCCCCACCTGGTGGGAGCCCGAGGACGGCAGCGAGCCCGAACCATGGCTCACGCCCGATCAGGCCTTCGAGCGCTTCTTTGAATGGACGAGCGACCGCGGCATTGAGCTGTGGGACCACCAAGAAGAGGCCCTCATGGACCTAGCCGCCGGTGACCATGTCATTTTGGGCACGCCGACCGGCTCCGGCAAGTCGCTTGTCGCGCTCGGCATGCTCTTTATGGGCATGGCGCAAGGCAAGCGCTGCTATTACACCGCCCCCATCAAGGCCCTGGTCAGCGAGAAGTTTTTTGACCTGGTGCAGGTGCTCGGCCGCGATAACGTCGGCATGATCACCGGTGATACGCATATCAACACCAAGGCGCCCGTCATTTGTTGCACGGCCGAGATCCTTGCCAACGACGCGCTGCGCGAAGGCGAGGATGCCGATGTGGGCTGCGTCGCCATGGACGAGTTCCACTACTTTGCCGACCCCGACCGCGGCTGGGCATGGCAGGTACCGCTGCTCACCCTACCCCATACACAATTCATGCTTATGAGCGCCACGCTCGGCGATGTCACCGCGATTGCCGCCTCGCTCGAGGAGCACACCGGCGCCACCTGCGACCTGGTCGTCGACGCCCCGCGCCCCGTGCCGCTGAGCTACGACTACGTGACGACCTCGCTCGAGGGCACCGTCGAGCTCGCGATGCGTCGCGGCGAGGCTCCGCTCTACATCGTGCACTTTAGCCAGGATGCCGCGCTTGCGACGGCACAGTCCCTCGCCAACTTTGGCATTGCCAGCAAGGAGCAGCGCGAGGCCATCAAGGAAGCTGCCAAGGGCACGAGCTTCTCAACGGCTTTTGGCAAGATTCTCAAGCGCCTGCTCGGCTGCGGTGTCGGCGTGCACCACGCCGGCATGCTTCCACGCTATCGCCTACTGGTCGAGCGCCTGGCGCAACAGGGCCTGCTGCCCGTCATCTGCGGCACCGACACGCTCGGCGTCGGCATCAACGTGCCCATCCACACCGTGGTGCTCACCGCGCTCACCAAGTTCGACGGGTACAAGATGCGTCGCCTGCGCGCCCGCGAGTTCCACCAGATCGCCGGCCGCGCCGGTCGCTCGGGCTTTGACACCGAGGGCATGGTCATCGCCGAGGCGCCAGAGCACGAGATTGAGAACGCCAAGCTCATGGCCAAGGCGGGTGACGACCCCAAAAAGCTCCGCAAGATTAAAAAGAAGAAGGCCCCCGAGGGCTTTGTCACCTGGAACAAGCAGACCTTTGAGCGCCTAATCGAGACACAACCCGAAACGCTCAAGCCGCGCCTGCGCATCACGCACTCCATGGTGATTAGCGTGGTCGAGCAGGGCGGCGACGCTCGCGCCCGCGTGCACGACCTCATCGAGACAAGTCTGCAGACCCCCGAAGAAAAGGCCAAGCTCGAGGTTCGCGCCGATGAGATCTTTGCCACGCTCATCGACTCCGGCGTCGTCGTGCGCACCGAAGTGCCGCCCGCGCCCGACGTTCCGGCAGACGCCGCGCCGGACATCGACTACGCGCTGACGGTCGACCTGCCTGAGGACTTTGCGCTCGATCAGCCACTTTCGCCATTCTTGCTTGCCGCGCTGGAGCTGCTCGACCCCGAGAGCGAGACCTATACCATGGATCTCATCTCGATGGTCGAGGCCACGCTCGAGGACCCCAAACAGGTACTGCGCGCGCAGGAGCGTGCCGCGCGCGACCGCGCCATGGCTGAGATGAAGGCTGACGGCGTCGAGTACGAGGAGCGCCTGGAGCGCATCCAGGATGTGACCTATGAAAAGCCACTCGAGGACTTGCTCGATGCCGCCTTCGACAAGTACTGCCAAGAAGTGCCTTGGGCTAATGACTACCAGCTCTCGCCCAAGAGCGTCCTGCGCGACATGCTCGAGAGCGCGAGCGACTTTAAGGGCTATATCCAAAAGCTCGGCATCGCCCGCTCCGAGGGTATTCTGTTGCGCTACCTGGCCGAGGCCTACCGCTCGCTCGATCGCACCGTGCCCATCGAGAAGCGCGACGAGCGCTTGCGCGACATCATTTCGTGGCTGGGCTTTGTGGTGCGCTCGGTCGACTCGAGCCTGGTGGACGAGTGGGAGAACGCCGGCAACCCGGCCGCCCTCGACGCCGCGCCGCCGCAGGGCATCGACGAGGTCGTGGCAGACCGCCGCGGCTGCACCCTGCTGGTGCGCAACGCGCTCTTCCGCCGCGTGACCCTTGCGGCCCGCGGACGCGTCCGCGACCTGGGCGAGCTCGACGAGGACTGGGGCATGAGCGAGGTTCGCTGGCAAAAGGCGCTCGACGCCTATCACGAGCAACACGATGAGATTCTCACCGACGGCGACGCCCGCAGCTCCGCGATGTTTAGCATCGACGAGAGCGATGAGAAGACCGATCACGTGTGGCACGTGCACCAGATCTTTGCCGACGAGGATGGCGACCACGACTTTGGCATCATGGGCGATGTCGATCTGGACGCCACGCAAGACGGCGGCGAGGTCATCTTCACCCACTACCGCGTCGGCTTTATCGAGGATTTGCTCGAGGACTAGCCAAACGGAACGGAACGAAGCGGGGCCGCTGGCAACATCGCCAGCGGCCCCGCTTTTTGCGCGATACGCTATCCTCTACTCGGTATCCTCGACCTCATACGAATCGGCCTCGGCGGGCTCATCGCCCGTGCCCGTTGCCGTCTCGCGTGCCTCGTCAAACGCCGCCTTCATGGTCTTGTTCCCCCAAGTGAGTTTGCGGATCGTAAGTTCGTCCGCCTTGTTGTGGGCCAGACGCAGGTTCTCGGTGCTGCGGCGCAGGTCGTCCTTGGTCTTCTCGAGCTGCTTGATGGCGGCATCGATCTCCTTGATCGCCGACTCAAACTGCTTGCTCGCCAAGTTGTAGTTGCGCGAGAAGCCATCCTTGAACTTCTCCATCTTGGCCTCGAAGTTCGTGACGTCGATGTTCTGTTGCTTGTACTCCGCCAGCTCCTGCTTATAGCGCAGCGAGCCCATAGCAGCGTTGCGCAACAGGGTGATGATGGGGATGAAGAATTGCGGGCGGATCACATACATCTTCTCGTAGCGATAGCTCACGTCCACGATACCGGCGTTGTAGAAATCGCTCTCGGGCTCGAGCAGCGTGCAGAGCACTGCATACTCACAGCCCTTCTGGCGACGATCGTGGTCGAGCTTCTTAAAGAAGTCCTCGTTCTTGTGCTTGGTCGCGGTCTCGTCGTTCTCATTTTTCATCTCGAACATAATCGAGATGATCTCGTTGCCGCTCGCGTCGCACTCACGGAAAATGAAGTCACCCTTGGTGCCCTCGGATGCATCGTTGTCTTTCTCGAAATACGCGCTGGGAAACGCCGTCATACGCAAGCGATTGAACTCGGTCTCGCAGTGCTGCTCGAGCGACTCGCCCACCATCTTGGTGGACAGGCGAACCTTCATATCCTTCAGACGCTCAATCTCTTCGTCCTTATAGCGAATCAGCTCGTCGCTCGCACGCCTGGCCTGTGCAAGCTCGAGCTCGTGGGCAGCCTTGGCCTGCTCCTCGCGAGAATCGCGCACCGCCAGCTCGCTCGTGAGCTTCGCGCGCGCTTCATCACGCTCACGCTCCGCCGCGGCGACCGCCTCCGACAGGTTCATTTTTGCCGTCAGCTCCTGTTCGCGCAGCTGCGCACGCAGACCCTCTGCCTCCTGCGCAGACTGAGCCTTTGCAGCGGAGAATTTCTCCTGCACCTTCGCCTGATAGTCGGCAAGCGTGCGCTCGGCTTCGCTGCGAGCCGCAGCGAGCTCGCGCTGCGACTCGGCGGCCGCAGCGGCGAGCGCCATCTCCTGGGCCTTGTCTGCAGCGGAGAGCTTCGCCTGCAGCTCGGCAATCTGGGCATCGCGTGCGGACAGGTCGTTTTGAGCGGCGTTGCGCACCGCGGCCTCGGCAAGCTTGGCTTCGTCGTCTTTGCGTCCCAGCTGCGCACGCAGGTTGTCAATCTCGCGCTGGAGCTCGGCGTTTTCCTTTTGAACATCGGCGCGAGCCTCAACAGCCGCACGCTGACTTGCGCTCTCACGCTCTGCGGCAGCACCCTCGAGCTTGGCGCGCAGCTCGGCAAGCTCGGCGTCGCGCTTGGCAACTTCCTGCGCCAGCTCCTGAGCCGCGGCGTTTTTCTGCTCGGCGAGCTGAGTGTCGCGCCGAGACTCCGCCTCCTGTAAGGCAGCCGTCGAACGTGAGCGCTCAAGTTCCAGCGCCTGCTCGCCCTCGCGCTGGACCGCCTTCACACGCTCATCCAGGTCGCGCGAAAACTCGGCATCGCGCACTTGTTTGACGATATCCGCATAGCCAGAAGCATCGACCTTAAAAACTTCGCCACAATGCGGGCACCTGATCTCGTTCATAGCAGCTCCTCGATGGACGCAAATTTCAACCGCCTACACTCTACCGCGCCGTACGGACAAAAAAGGCGCCGCCGCCATAATGGCAACGGCGCCAGAACCACGACAAAGGTGCCCGCCCCCTTTGTCGCGGTTTGTGCGGTGGTTCAAGAATTACAGTCCAAAGAAGCTAAGAATCTGATCGCGGCTTACGGGCTTGTAATCGTTGGCATCGAGGCCGACATCGTAGCGAAAAATGGGGCGCTCGCGATCGCGGTTGCGTGCGTTGTTGCGGTCTCCCCTGCTGTGGATATGCCCGTGCAGCATGATGGCGCCGCGCGCCTTGCCATTCCAGCTGAGCATGGGGTAATGGCTCAAAACCAGGCGATGGCCCTTGGCATAGCCGGGAGCAATCTCCAGGTAATCGCGCACGTCTTCCCAAATCTGCGGTACGTCGGGATCTTCCCAGTCACCGTCATGGTTGCCCCGTATGAGCGTCACGTTTTGGCAGGCAATACGCTCGCGCAGGCGCACCGCCTCCGCCAGGGGCAAACGATAGGTAAAGTCACCCAGAATGTAGAGACGGTCATCCACAGCCACGCACTCATTGATGGCATCGATGACCTTGCGGTTCATCTCCTCGACCGAATCAAACGGCCGATCCATATCATGCAGGATATTCGTATCGCCCAGGTGCAGATCGGCGGTAAACCACATCATCGTCTATGCCCTCACTTCGCAACGCGTCAAACTCTTGCTAAGTATACAGACACAGCGATGCGGCGGTTAGCCAAAGAGCCCGCCGAACAGTCCACGGCGGCGCTTGTCCTGCTTTTTCGAAGCGTCGCCCTGGGTTTTCTTGTCCTGCCGCTTCTTACGATCCTGCTCCAACTCATCGTCATCGAGTAGCATATCCCACTCAAACGGATCATCTGTCAGATCGAACAGGTCATCGTCATCAAACATAGCCGCCTCCATTGCCGACTATCGAGCATCCACCACATAGAGGCCAACGCGCACCTGATGCCACGGACTGCGCTCGGGGGCAACCTGTTGCACGCGGGCCTCAAATACGTCCTCATGGCCGTAATACATCATCAAGGACAGCGGGCCGACCTCGTTTTCCGGAACATAGCCAAGCTTGGTGTTGCCGTAATAGACCGCAACTGCCTCAGGATCATGGGGATTATCGCGCTCGGCACACAGCGTCAGCTTATCGCCCGCTTTTAGATCGCCCAGGACCAATGCGCCGTCGGCATACTGAAATCCTGCGATATGAAACGACAAAAGAACACGTGAAGGCTCGTACATGGCAGCTCCTCTAACGGCCGGATAAACCGGCGCTTAACCTTATTGAGAAGTTTACGGGCCCGTGCGGACAACATTTCACCCGCTCACACCTTTCAATCGCTTGCCGCAACGCTTGCATGGCAGAGCGCTTGCAGATAAGATAGGAACACGGATGGCACCCGTTGCCGCGGGTCTTGCCAACTCCAATACACGTTTTCATCGTGAGAAGTGGCCGTCTTCGCTTACGCGGGGGCGGCTATTTCATTCGGCCGATAAACAGGCCGAGTTCGATAGCCGCGATTAACAACGCCAATAACGAAATAACATCGCTTACGTTCATACCAAATCCCTTCTAAAGGGAGTTGGCCCATCCGTGCTCCATAGCAGTAGTCTAACGCAAAATGCGGGTAATAGGAACACTTGTTCGTATTACCCGCGCTCTTTTCTAGTGTACAAACATGCGCACGAACTTGTGCTTCCAGCTTGCGTAGGGCGCATACCGAAACGGCACGTCCAGCCAGGTTACCTTGTTCACGATGCTCTTCTTGTGGCTAAACGTATCGAAACTCTCGCGGCCATGGTACTGTCCCGTACCGCTCGCGCCCATGCCACCAAAGCCCATATGGCTCGTGGCCAAATGCATGATGGTGTCGTTGACGCAGCCGCCGCCAAAGGGCACGTAGCGCACAAAGCGCTGCTGCACCGCGCGATCCTGGCTAAAGATATATAGAGCCAGCGGCGTCGGACGATCCACGATAAACGCCTCGGCCTCATCCAGGCTCTCAAACGTCAGAACCGGCAAGATGGGGCCGAAAATCTCCTCCTGCATCACGGCATCATCGGGGGTCACGCCGTCCAAAATCGTCGGCTCGATCCTGAGCGAAGCCTCGCGCGCGGCACCTCCAAGCACGACCTTATCGGGATCAATCAGCCCGCATACGCGCGCGAAATGCTTGGCGTTGACAATATGACCGTAGTCCTCGTTGTCGAGCGGGTGCTCGCCAAACATGCGACGGACCTCCTCCCTGATGAGATCCAGCAGCTCGTCGTGCACGTGCGCATCGACCAGCAGGTAGTCGGGCGCCACGCAGGTCTGCCCCACGTTGAGCCATTTACCAAAGGCGATACGCCGTGCCGCAACCTTCAAGTTTGCCGTCGCATCCACGATGCAGGGACTCTTTCCGCCCAGCTCAAGCGTCACGGGCGTGAGGTTTTTGCTCGCGCGCTCCATGACGAGCTTGCCGACCGGAACGCTACCGGTAAAGAAGATTTTGTCCCAGCATTCATCGAGCAGCGCCTCGTTCTCGGCACGCCCGCCTTCGACGACCGTTACCAGGCGCGGATCAAATGCTTCCTCGCAAATCTGCCTGAGCACCGCGCTCGAAGCCGGCGCATAGGCACTCGGCTTGATGACCACGGTGTTACCCGCAGCGAGCGCGCCGGCGAGCGGCTCGAGCGTCAGCAAAAACGGGTAGTTCCAGGGCGCCATGATCAGCGTGACGCCATAGGGCACGGCTTGCGTTTTGCACACGCTCACGGCGTTGGCGAGGTCACACGGACGCAGGCGCGGACGACTCCATCGAGCCACATGCGCAATCTGATGTCGAATCTCGGAAAGCGACGTGCCGATCTCGCACATATATGCCTCGTCATGCGACTTTCCCAAATCGGTCTTGAGCGCATGGGCAA
The DNA here is from genome assembly GCA_937949355.1 of uncultured Collinsella sp. Taxonomy (GTDB): domain Bacteria; phylum Actinomycetota; class Coriobacteriia; order Coriobacteriales; family Coriobacteriaceae; genus Collinsella. Next base: position 29,750 of record CALEDY010000073.1, read on the forward strand.
TATCGGCCTCGTGCGCCCGCACCGCATCGCGTAAACTCACGAGCGCACGACGTCGAGCATCGACATCAAACGTAGCGTGCATCTTAAAGTAGGCGCGCTGCTCGCCGACGATGCGCGCAATTTCCTCGGTGTTCATGGACCCTCCTAGTTCTCGTCCTCAAACATACCACCTGCAACAACTTCGTACATATGCTCGAGCTCCAGGCGGTCCATTAAAAGAGGAACGGGGTACAGGGGATTGGCCTCGGCATCGGCATGGGACGCCATTTGCGGAATATCGGAGCGGCGAATACCCGAGACATATTTGGGGATTCCCAGGGCCTCGTTCATGCGGTCGACCCAATCGATAAAGGCCTCGGCCGCAAGACTGTCCTGCGCGGTAGCCGGCGCAATGCCCGCCATGCGGGCGAGATCGGCGAGCTTGGGAACAGCAGCTTCGCCATAGGCGCGAAGCATATGCGGCAGGATGATGGCGTTGGCCAAGCCGTGCGGAATCCCGTAACGCCCGCCCAAGCTGTGTGCGATGGCATGAACGTATCCAACATAGGAGCGCGTAAAGGCAACACCCGCCTTATACGCCGCCGAAAGCATATTGCGACGCACACGCATGTTGTGGCCACGCTCATAGGCCTCGAGCAAATTGTCGTGGATGAGCTGGACCGCCTGACGCGCCATCTTGCGCGTGTAGGGCGTGGTGCTACGGCCGATAAAGGCCTCGACAGCATGCGTCAGGGCATCCATACCCGTCTGCCCCGCAATGGACGCCGGCAACCCGCGCGTAAACTCGGGGTCGTGGACTGCAAAACGCGGGATGAGCACAAAATCGTTAATGGGGTATTTATAGTGCGTCTCATCATCGGTGATAACCGCCGCAAGCGTGACCTCGCTTCCCGTACCGGCGGTAGTGGGAACCGCAATAAGCAGCGGCAGGAGACGGTGGACACGCAACAGGCCACGCATCTTGTTGATGGGCTTGTTTGGCTGCGCAATGCGCGCCCCCACACCCTTGGCGCAGTCCATGGCTGATCCTCCGCCAAAGCCGATAATGGCCTGGCAGGCGCCCTCTCGATACAGCGCCGCCGCTTCCTCCACGTTTGAGACCGTGGGGTTCGCACGCGTTTCGGCATAGACCGTAACGCCAATCCCCTGAGCCGTAAGCGCACACTCGAGCGATGCCGTGAGCCCCAAACGTGCAATACCAGGGTCTGTCACGATAAGGACCTTCTGGATCGAGCGCTTTTGAAGCACCGCGGGCACATCCTCGGCATGCTCCAAAATGTGCGGCTCGGTATAGGGCAGGATCGGCAATGCAATGCGAAAAACCGTCTGATATGTTCGGCACCAGGCACGACGGGCTAGATGCATAAAGGAAACTCCTTTATTTGTTGATAGGTCAACATTTGCTCGACCGATTGTACTCAGCGGCGGTCAAAGACGGCTTGCCAATCGTTAATCAATCAACATCTTCATATCTCAAAATTGTTTTATTAAAAATCATTCCTAATAGGCTTCACATTTGGTTGCATTTATGGATAATAGAACTCGTCAAGACGCACGTCCGGAGAGGGCCCTTACGGGACCGGACGAGCGCACAATCGCCATCGATCGAAAGGATCGAATCATGAAGTTTGTTTGCCCCGTTTGCGGTTATGTGGAAGAGTTCGACGGCGACCAGCTGCCCGAGGACTTCAAGTGCCCCCAGTGCGGCGTTCCCGGTTCTCGTTTCCTGAAGCAGGAGGAGGGCCAGCTCGAGTGGGCCGCCGAGCACGTCGTGGGCGTCGCCAAGATGGAAGGCGTCTCCGAGGACATCGTTGCCGACCTTCGCGCCAACTTTGAGGGCGAGTGCTCCGAGGTCGGTATGTACCTGGCCATGGCTCGCGTCGCTCATCGCGAGGGCTACCCCGAGATTGGCCTGTACTGGGAGAAGGCTGCCCACGAGGAGGCCGAGCACGCCGCTAAGTTCGCCGAGCTCCTGGGCGAGGTCGTGACCGACTCCACCAAGAAGAACCTCGAGATGCGCGTTGAGGCCGAGAACGGCGCCACCGCCGGCAAGACCGATCTTGCCAAGCGCGCCAAGGCCGCTGGCCTCGATGCCATCCACGATACCGTGCACGAGATGGCTCGCGACGAGGCCCGCCACGGCAAGGCTTTCGCCGGCCTGCTCAAGCGCTACTTCGGCTAAGCCAGCCGCCTGAGAGACAATCTCTAGCTCGATAAGGCCCGGACCGCATGGTTCGGGCCTTTTTGTGTCTCGAGGACTCGTTAACGCCCTGAAATACTCCCTGAAATAGGACCGCCTTCGGCATCGGCTGCTCGTCAAAAACTAAGTGAGTAGACTTTTTGGAACTTGCCGAGCACACCATCCATATTGCTTTATAAAGCCGCAGGTAAATGACTTGTTGCAAAACGGCCTGGTCGCCAAAGTGCCAAAAGTCTACTCACTTAGAACCGCAGCCGTCCACGATCGAGCTGTTTTGTGTCTAACGGGCATCTTTCCGTCGATTACTCCCAATTTTGTCCAGTCAACGAATAGTTCAGACCGGAGTAATGTCTCAGCCCTTTGCTCATCTGGGCTTTTATCGCGATATTCAGCATCGAGCATCCTGCATACGGCCTTAACGATCGCGCGGAATCTACCCTCATCGGATATCTGTCTGTGTGTCAGGAGAAGTACATCATAGCCCATAGCCTGAAGGGCTGTCATGCGGTCGGCGTCACGCAAGCCATCCCCTGCGCGTCCGTGCGAGGCCTTTCCCTGACATTCAATGGCCACCTGCCGCTTTCCGTCCGACGAAGAAAGAAGTAGGTCGATATATACACGGGACTTTCCCACAATCGCTCGAGCACTTGTGCTTAGCACCACTTCGACATTGAGCTCTATGTCGCAAAACCCTTCGCCTCCCAGGGCTCGCGGCAGTGCAAGCAACAAATACGCCTCGACCTCAAAAGGCGACGCGGCGCCCAATGGAACAAGTTGCGATACCGCCATAAATCTATTGCCGTAACGCATCCCGCAAACATCTGAACAAAAACGGTCAAGGTCTCTGCCCAAAACCAAAGCGTCTCGACGCCATAAATTTGAAGCGGTGCCGTCCTCGGACGGACAGCGCACCCAACCGAACGTTGTCGAAATCGCGCCCGAATCAATTGCGCGCGTAAGCTCCGCCTCAAGTGCCACCGGCAGAGCGCACACCGCAAACAAGCCACACATCTCCGCCAATACCAAAAGAAGCTGAAGATCCGTCAGATGCCGCGACATGATGAATGCCGTCAGCAGAGGAGACGTGATCAAAAATCCATGCTCCGTTTCCAGCACGGATTCCCTGGGGAGCTCACCAAGAAACAGCCGCTGTCTAATGCTGGCAGGACAAGTCCGTTTGTTTCTCGTCCGAACCAATGTATGCAACGGAAAACCGAGCACAACCGCAGCCGTCGGGTTACGGACGAGGCCATATCGCTGCCGGTCTTCTTCCGGCCGTGGAAGCGGCGGACACAAAGCGCGAACCTGAGGGGGCAAACGCCAGTACCTAAAAGCCGATATGTCACAAAGTAGATCTTTCATAGGCACAGGAAAACACGAATTTCAACCCAACCTGTCTCGCATTGGGGCGAACGCACCGAAAATGGCGCCGAACGGACCGCCAAGTTTTCAACAGCCCTCCCCAACTGGCCAAAAGCTTGCCAAGAACTGGACGAAGCCCTGTTGAAAACCCATTTTTTTCTCGTGCGGAAGCTTTGCGCGGCAAGTGAGTAGACTTTTTTAAACATCCCGAGCAGGCCGGTCATCCTGCTTTTTCAAAACCGCAGGTAGATAGCTTGTTACAAAACTGCCTGGTCGCCAAAGTGCCAAAAGTCTACTCACTTAGATTGCAGAGTGCCCCCATGAGCTGCAATTCCAAGATATTTAGCACTTTTGGACTCAGATCGTCATACTGGACAAGAATTTGACTTGAGTTTTCAGGGGCAGATGCGCCATCGGCGCACCAATAACAGTCACTGATATCGACAAAAGGGATACTCGAGCGCGTGAGGGCCCGCACAAAAGAGCTTCCACCCGCTCCGCGCTCCGCAACCACGGCGCAGTAAAGGCCCGCGTCTGCATGTTCGATCGAGACCTCCCCCGCCGGAAACGCCTTCCGCACAAGCGCCGCCAGACCATCGCGCGCCTCGCGAGCGCGCACGCGCACGCGGTTCACATGTCGCTCGTAATCACCCGATTCCAGCAAGCGAGCCAAAGCGACCTGGTCAACAGAGCTCACCGACGAGGCGTAAAAACCAAGGTTGCGTCTAAACCGCTCCATCAGCTCATCGGGCAGGACCATATACGCCAAACGCAACGCCGATGACAGGCTCTTCGAAAACGTGTTGGTGTAGATAACCGACTGAGCGGCATCGATTGATGCGAGCGCGGGAATCGGCTTGCCGGCAAGGCGAAACTCACAATCAAAGTCATCCTCGATGAGATACCGGCCTGGTCGCTCGGCGGCCCAGCTGAGCAGCGCGTAGCGACGCGCAATGCTCGTCACAAGGCCGGTCGGATACTGATGGGATGGCATCAGGTGAAGGACATCGGCCCCAGTTTTCTGCAGAGCGCTCAGGTCCACGCCGTCATCATCCAACGGAATATGTCGAACTTCGCAGCCCATAGCCTGATAGATGCGCGTCAGACGCAAATAGCCCGGGTCCTCAACGGCGTACACCTTGTCCGCGCCAAGCAACTGAACCAACATGGTATCGAGCAGCTGGGCGCCCGCACCGATAACGATGTTGTCGGGATCGACATTCATGCCCCTCGTCCCACGCAGATGGTGAGCGATAGCGCGTCGTAGCCGCGCGGTGCCCTGTGCCGGCGCGGTCGAAAAGATTTCGCGTTCGTCTTCGGATGCCAGCGTCGCCCGCAGCGCGCTTTGCCAAAGCCGTGCCGCCTCCAAAGCAGAAGGAGAGAGCGCATCGAATCGCTCGACCCGTCCGTTGACATCATGCGCGCTGGGACCCACAGAAACGGCATCTCGGTCGATACCCTCCGCAGCTAAAGCCAAAACCGGTGCATCCGGAAGCTCGCAAGCGTAGTAGCCACGCCGCGGCTTTGAGCAAATATAGCCCTCGGCAAGTAACTGGCTATATGCATTCTCGACGGTAATGACACTGATTCCCAGATGACTGGCAAAGGCGCGCTTAGACGGCAAATGCTCCCCCGCCGCAATGCGTCCAGCAACGATATCATCTCGAATTTGCTGGTAAACATACTCATAGAGCGATGCCTCGCCGCGTTTTTCCAAATTGTAGTCAAGCATGAGCCTATCACCTGACCTTATTAAGCCATTCAATCTGGTATTAGTCTGACCTTGTTATTATCTCGAAAACTGAGTATTTCGCCATACCCAGCTCCCCGATAGGATGTTCCGTCAAGCAATGCACATGCCAACCAAGGGAGCAACCATGGCAGAACAGACCAGCAAGGTCGATCGCGTCAAACTCAACCGCGAACTCGCGCAGATGCTCAAGGGCGGTGTCATCATGGACGTCACCACGCCCGAGCAGGCATGCATCGCCGAAAAGGCAGGCGCCTGCGCCGTCATGGCACTCGAGCGCATCCCGGCCGATATCCGTGCCGCAGGCGGCGTCTCGCGCATGAGCGACCCCAAGATGATCAAGGGCATCCAAGAGGCCGTCTCCATCCCCGTTATGGCCAAGTGCCGCATCGGGCACATTGTCGAGGCGCAGGTCCTGCAGGCCATCGAGATCGATTACATCGACGAATCCGAGGTTCTCTCCCCCGCCGACGATGTCTACCACATCGACAAGACCCAGTTTGACGTCCCGTTTGTCTGCGGTGCCCGCGACCTGGGCGAGGCGCTGCGCCGTGTTGCCGAGGGCGCCACGATGATCCGCACCAAGGGCGAGCCGGGCACGGGCGACGTGGTCCAGGCCGTGCGCCACATGCGCAAGATCCAAAAGCAGATCCGCGACGTTGTTGCCCTGCGCGATGATGAGCTCTTTGAGGCAGCCAAGCAGCTGCAGGTTCCGGTCGAGCTGGTGTGCGAGGTCCATGCCACGGGCAAGCTCCCCGTCGTGAACTTTGCCGCTGGCGGCGTGGCGACCCCCGCCGACGCCGCGCTGATGATGCAGCTGGGCGCCGAAGGCGTCTTTGTGGGCTCGGGCATCTTTAAGAGCGGCGACCCGGCCAAGCGCGCCGCCGCCATCGTCAAGGCCGTGGCCAACTTCACCGACGCCAAGCTCATCGCTGAGCTTTCGGAGGACCTGGGCGAGGCCATGGTAGGCATCAACGCCGACGAAATTGAGATCATCATGGAGGAGCGCGGGCGCTAGTCCAGCAGAAAGGATCGCACATGAGCGATTACGCAGACCAGACGGTCGCCGTGCTGGCGGTCCAAGGTGCTTTTGCCGAGCACGAGGCGAGGCTGTCCGAGCTGGGCGCACACTGTATTGAGCTGAGGCAGGCGGCTGATTTGAAGCAGGACTTTGACCGTCTGGTACTTCCCGGCGGCGAGTCTACCGTTCAAGGGAAGCTGCTTGATGAGTTGGGCATGCTCGAGGAGCTTCGTGCCCGTATCGCTGAAGGCATGCCCGTCCTGGGCACCTGCGCCGGCCTGATTCTACTGGCTCACGACCTTGCCGCCCACGACGATAAGGGGACGCCGCGCCTGGCAACCATGGATGTACTTGTCGAGCGCAATGCCTACGGCAGGCAGCTCGGCAGCTTTCGAACCAAGGGGCAGGTAGCCGGCATCGACGGTGAAGTGCCGTTAACGTTTATCCGCGCGCCCCGCATCGTCGAGGTCCACGGAGACGCCAAGGCCTTAGCGAAAGTCGACGGGCGAATCGTCGCCGCCCGCCAGGGCAACCAGTTCGGCGTAACCTTCCACCCCGAACTCGATGAAGACACCCGCCTCCACGAACTGTTCCTACAAATGTAGGCATCGACATCAACAAACGAAACGAGAGTGGATAATCTTCCACTTAGAGCTTGAGTGCAGACTCAAACCGGGAGATTATCCACTCTCATTTTTTGGTGCAAATGATCCCTTGGGGATGCCGATGTTTTGGTACCGACAGACACTATGACCCAATCCGAGGGCACTAAAAAGACAGGAGCCCCCGCTCGTGACCGCGGGTCGGGGCTGCGACAATGATGTTGAAGTGCCATAGGCGCAGCCGCGCCGCAACGAGGTTGGGAGGCTCCCATGCCAAAGTATTCTACCGCGTTCGGGATGGACGTCCACCTGAGGTCGACCACCGTCTGCGCCCTCGACGCGGACACCGGCGAGGCCGTGACGAGGAGGTTCCCCGGCAACCCCTGGGGCGAGATCGCCGGGTGGATGGATGGGTTCCCCGGGCCGTCGCTCGCGGCCTACGAGAGCGGCTACCTCGGCTTCGCCCCGCAAAGGGAGCTCGCCGGGCTCGGCGTCGAGTGCGTCGTCGCCGCGGTCTCGAAGATCCCCAGGTCGGCCGCCGACTCGGCCTCCAAGAACGACAGGAACGACGCCGCCAGGATGGCCAATGCGATACTCGCCCACGACATCTCCCCCGTATGGGTCCCCTCCCCCGAGGTCGAAGGCATCAGGGACCTCGCCGGCGCCTACGACGGGGCGACCGCGCGCCTGGCGACCGCCAAGCAGCGGCTGCTCGCCTTCCTCGCAAAGCGAGGGTTCGCCTACGGCGGCACCACGCCCGCCGGCAACCCGAGGAAGTACTGGACCTACGACTTCCTGAGGTGGCTCGACAAGGTCAGGCCGGAGGACGATGGCGGGGTTCGGACGCTCGCCGCCCTGAGGAACGAGGTCGGCGACTTCACGAGGTTCCGTTCCGGAAGGCAGGTCACGGCCTATTTCGGCCTCGCGCCGAGTCAGAGGTCGAGTGGCGACTCCGTGCGGCTCGGAGGCATCAGCGGTGCGGGCAACGCGCTCGTGAGGAAGCTGGCCGTTGAGGGTTCATGGTGCTACGCCGCGGCACGGCACCAGCCGAAGCTCATGCCAAGGGATACGGGCGTGCCCCTCGAGATAAGGATGCACGGGAGGAAGGGGTCCGAGCGGCTCCTGCGGCGGCGCGAGGAGATGCTCGCCCGCGGCATGCCCGCGGCGAAGGCTAACGCGGCCACCGCGGCCGAGCTCGTGAGGTGGCTCTGGGCCCTCGGCATGATGTGCCGGGAGGGCGCGGAATAGACATAGCCCCCGTCCCGGCGAGCCGGGCGGCCTTCGGGGATACCCCCTATTTCGCTGTGCGCGCGGAGCCCTCCGCATGCGCCTCGACAGACTTGGGGAACCCCGCCGAAGGAATGGAGTGCGGGCCGACAGAACGGTATCCGCGGATATGAGACTGAGCCGAAGGCGTCGATGACATGCCGGGGCGGACCGGGACGGGTTAACGGCAGGCCCCGCCGACCGATTGCAAGCGGTCGGCGGGGCCATTGTGGCTCTTGACAGCGGATTGGGTCATATGAGCGAGCGCCCACCAGGGCGAACAAATTGACATGAAAAGAGGACGGCATAGACCTTCTGTTCATGCCGTCCTCTTTGAATGACAAATTGTCGCCCTGGGTGGCGCGCAGCGTCAACTAGTTACGCGGTTCGTAGAACCGCGTAACCCCTAGAAACGGTTGCCGCGGAAACCGCCACCGTTGCGGCCGCCACGATCGCCACCGCGACCGCCGCGGTCGTTACCACGGTTGCCGCCGAAGCCGCCACGGTTGCCGCCACGGTCGCCATAGCCACCACGGTTGCCGCCAAAGCCGCCGCGGCCGCCACGGTCGCCGCCACGGTCACCGCGATCGTCACGGCCGCCGCGAGGACCGCGGTCCTCGTCCAGGCCCATGGCGACGAGCGGAGCGATAACCTTATCGAGAGCGGCCATCAGCTCGGTGGCCTCCTCGTAAGAAAGCTCGGGCAGGAGCTTCTCCTTCTTGTTGGCAAGCTCGACCAGGCCCTCAGCGGCATCCTCGGCAGCGAAGACGACGATCTTGCGCATATCGCCCTCGGCGTCGTCGATGCGGCCGACCAGATCGGCAGCCTCGGCCTCGGCCATCAGGCCATCGAGCTCACGAAGGCGCATGCCCAGCAGGTCGGACATTTCCTTCTGCTCCATCTTGGGCTTGAGGTCAAGGAGCTTGATGGCGCGCTCGATGTTCGCCATGCGCTCGGCCTTGGCCTCCTCCTCCTTGGAAATAGCAAAGCGACGGCTACGCAGCAGGCGGGCGGCCTTCTGCATCTTGTCCATCAGCTCTTCGTCATCGTAATCAACGGCGGCCTCGACAACCTCGGCCTCCTCCTCGGCGGAAACCTCGGCAGCAGCCTCAACCTCGGCAGCTTCGGTCTCCACGGTCTCGACTGCCTCGACCTCGGCAGCCATGGTCTCGTTCTCGGTCTCGTTCATGATCTCTTCGTTCTCAGACATGAGACTCCTTCTTGGCCCTCTCGGGCATCATCGCCCCATTCGCGGGGCCCGTCGCGCACTCTTTGCGCTTTAAACATTCATGCCTCTCGGCAAAACGTCCATTAGTTTATGGTGTCGCCATTCAATCTAGCTGCAGAATCTATGTGCACACATTAATGCGACATGTGCGACTCGCGACGAGCGTACACAACCGATACCACAAATCCGACCACGGCAATTACAGCCGCCACACGCACGGCTACCGCAAATCCAATCGCCTGGGCAACGTCGGTCGCAGTGCCAACGGCGCCGGCAGTCGCCGCAGAACTCGAGAGCAGGCCGATAAACAGCGACGGGCCAAACGATGCGGCAATCATGTTCCACGTGTTGAGCAATGCCGTTCCGTGAGGATGCTCAGCGCCAGGCAGCGTCTCCAAGCCGGCCGTCTGCGAGGGGCTCAGCACTAAACCGACGCCAGCATACACCACAATGGTCAGTGCCACGACGACACCGATGTTCATGCTTGCCGCCGTCATCGAAATGGCAGTCTGCCCCACGGCAATCAGGGCAAAGCCGACCGGCAGCAGCGGCCATGCGCCACGGGCGTCCATCACGCGTCCGCCCACAATCGAGGTCACGGCGTTGCAGGCAATCGCCGGCAAAATGAGCAGGCCCGCAACAAGAGCGGTCATGCCGTATGCGCCCTCAAAATAGAGCGGCAGCAAAACGCTCATCGAGAACGTCGTCATCATCGACACCACCACAAGCAGGCACGCAGGCCAAAAACGAACGCTCGCCATGGGGCGCACGTTGAGCACCGGATGTTCGAGCTTGAGCTGGCGGACCGCAAACAGGCCAAGCAGCACCACAGCGGCGAAAAGCGTCACGATACCGGTCATCACATTGGTCGAGAACTCGCCTACGGAATATACAAACGCCGTGATTCCGGCCGCTAGCAAAGCAACCGACAGAATATCAAGCGTAGTGTTCGAGCGCTCTCCAACATTCCGAACGAGCTTTGCTGCCGCCGCGGCGACCACGACACCGCCCACCAGCGGCACTACGAACACCGCCCTCCAGCCAAACAACGTGCACATAAGACCGCTGATCACGGGACCAAATGCCGGCCCTAGCGTAATGCAGGCACCGCCCAGGCTCAGATACAGACCGAGCTTCTCGCGCGGGGCGCAAGACAGCACCACGTTCATCATGAGCGGGAACAAGATGCCCGATCCCGCAGCCTGCAAAATACGGCTTGGCAGCAAGACGGTAAACGTTGGGGCGACCAGGCACAGGACTTCTCCGGCGACCAGGCATCCACATGCGAAAAACAGCAGCTTGCGCGTCGAGAAGCGACCGGAAAGAAAGGCCATGATGGCCGTAAAGATCGACGTCACGATCATGTAGCCCGAAACAAGCCACTGCGCCGTGATGGCACTCACCGAAAAGGCTGCCATGATGTCGTGCAACGCCACGTTAATGATGTTCTCGTTAAACGCGGCAACAAAGGCTGCGATATACATAACGACGAGAATTGCCGCAGTGGCCGATGACGTTACTTGAACTTGTTGCTGAGATTTGCTCCCCATGCATTTCCTTCCTCTTGGAACGACAGTCGTATCGCCCCAGAGGAACAGTCCAGGGCGAGGATGAGCCCTAGACTTACGCCAGACGCCGCACGCGACGAGTCTGGCAACATGGTCCAACGTCGAAAGATTGTAACGCGAACGCGCAGCTTTCCTTCCGCGCTATTATTGAAAGTCCACGAAAGCATGAGACATGAGGAGCCCTCCATGATTAAGCCCATCATGAAATCCGAGTTCTTTTTGCGCCTGCCTTCCGAAGACGCGGGACCCGACGATGCCGCGACCGGGCAGGACCTCCTGGATACGCTCCATGAGCATGAGCACGAGTGCGTGGGCCTTGCCGCCAACATGATTGGCGTGCGCAAACGCATCATCTGCGTAAAGGACGGCAACAGGGCGCTGCTGATGTACAACCCTCAAATTCTTGAGCAGGTCAATTCCTATCAGACGAGCGAAGGATGTCTCTCGCTTTCCGGCGAGCGCCCCTGTACTCGCTATCGCCGCATTAAGGTTGAGTATTTGGACGAGAATTTCGTCCACCGCATCAAAAACTTCTCGGGCTACACCGCCGAGATCATCCAACACGAAATCGACCACTGCAACGGGATTGTTATTTAGACAGCCAGGGTAACGATGCAGGTTGAGCACACGACAGCGAGCGAGCCGCATTTGCGCCAAGGTGACGTTATATCGTTCCGCCGTTCTAACGAACGGCGGACCACTTGACGCTGCGCGAGCCGCATTCACGCCAATCTGACGTTCAATTTCGAGGGCGCGACCAGAAGGTCAGCGCCCTCTCATTTCACGTCACCTTGGCGCAAATGCGGCTCGCTCGCTGTCGTATGTCTATCCTGCGACGCCTCGATTCTTGCGGCGCCAGATACTTAATCCCCTACGACTGGCGGTAATGATCGAAGAAGTCGGCGAGGTCTTCGAGCGACTCTTTGAGCACTTCCATGCGCGGCAGGTACACGATGCGGAAGTGGTCGGGCTCGGCCCAGTTAAAGCCGCCGCCGCGCGTGATCAGGATCTTCTTCTCGTGCAGCAGGTCGAGGGCGAACTGCTCGTCATCGGTGATGTTGAACTTCTTCACATCCATCTTGGGAAAGATGTAGAACGCCGCACGCGGCTTGACCACCGAGATGCCATCGATCTTGCTAAGCGCCTCGTACACAAAATTGCGCTGCTCGTAGACACGACCACCCGGGCGGATGTAGTCGTTGACCGACTGATGGCCGCCAAGCGCCGTCTGAACGATGGACTGGGCCGGGACGTTAGAGCACAGGCGCATGTTCGAAAGCATGTTGATGCCCATAATAAAATCGCTCATGCAGCGCTGGTTGCCCGAAAGCACCATCCAGCCAATACGATAGCCCGCGATCATGTGCGACTTGGACAGGCCGCTAAAGGTGACGCAGGGCAGGTCGGGCGCGAGCGAAGCAATCGAGACGTGTTCGTAGCCATCCATGCACAGACGGTCGTAGATCTCGTCGGCAAAGATCATCAGCTGATGCCTGCGCGCGACCTCGACGATGCCCTCGAGTACCTCGCGCGGGTAGACCGACCCCGTGGGGTTGTTGGGGTTGATGATGACGAGGGCCTTGGTCGCGCTCGTGATCTTGGACTCCATATCCTCCAGGTCGGGATACCAATCGGCCTGCTCGTCGCACAGATAATGCACGGGATGACCGCCGGCAAGGGTTGCGCACGCCGTCCACAGCGGATAATCGGGGCTGGGGATCAGGATCTCGTCGCCGTTGTCGAGCAGCGCGTTCATCGAAAGCTGGATAAGCTCGGACACGCCGTTGCCCGTGTAGATATGCTCCATCTGAACGTTGGGCAGACCCTTGATCTGCGAATACTGCATGATCGCCTTGCGAGCGGAGAACAGGCCGCGCGAGTTGGAATAGCCCTCGCAGTCGGGCAGCTGCTGGCGCATGTCCTTGATGACCTCATCGGGCGTGCGGAAGCCAAAAGGCGCCGGGTTGCCGATATTGAGCTTGAGGATGCGCTCGCCCTCGTCCTCCATACGGGCTGCCTCGTCGACGACGGGGCCGCGCACGTCATACAGGACGTTATCGAGCTTGGTGGATTTAGAGAAAGTACGCATGGTGGCGCTCCTTGCAATTTGAGCCGTGGGGCTAGGTTCGGATTTGGCAACGTTACGGGGCGAGGGCGTCTCGCCTTGGTCGGCGTCG
>CALEDY010000074.1 GCA_937949355.1 uncultured Collinsella sp.
GGGCGTGGCCGCCGCGCCTGCCGAGGGCGACGCTGCCGCGACGGATGCCGCCGAGGCCGAGGTCGCTGCCGATGACGAGGCTTCCGCAAAGGACGACGACAAGTGATGAAGCACGTGCTCCGCGTGATCAACGTGCTGGCGACCGTGGTGATCCTGGTCGCCTTTGTGGTGCTGCTGCGCACGGTGTTCACGCCCGCCGGCGAGATTCCCACCATCATGGGCTACGGCTTTATGCGCACACTCACCGGCTCGATGGAGCCGGCGATTCCCGTGCATTCGTTTATCGTCGTCGATACCGACAACAGTTATGCCTACCAGGTGGGCGACATCATCACCTTCCATTCGTCTGATGACGCGCTGGAGGGTTCGCTTAACACGCACCGCATCGTATCTGTGGACGCCGCGGCCGACGGCGCGCCCGTCTACCACACCAAGGGCGATGCCAATCCGGTCGAGGATGCCGCACCTGTGCCGGCTGCCGACGTAGTGGGCCGCGTGGTCTTTGTCTCGGCGGGCCTGGGCGTGGTGGTGTCACTGCTCACCAATCCGCTGCTGTTCTTCCCGCTTATCGTGGTGCCGCTGATTGTGCTGCTGGTGCTCGAGATTCGCCATATGGTTAAGACCACGCAAGACGTGGCGCGTGCCGAGGACGAGGCCGCCCTGCGCGCCGCTGTGGAGCAGATTCGCGAAAAACGTCGCCGCGAGCAGGAGCAGGATGGTGCTGGCGACGAGGATGACGCCGATTCTGCCGACGAGGGCGACACCGACTCCGACACCTCGGACAATTAGAGCCACTCGCCATAGCTTGCCCGTTCCTTTCGTCCCCACAATTTGGACGCTCATAGATGTTCTAAAACATCCGCTTTTTCATACCAATAGTCGTGCTACAGTTTGAGCGCTTTGTTGGCAATTGATTTCGGGGGAGTGGAATGAAACAGGAGCGCTCGGTGCGGCATGCCCATGAAAAGGCTTCGGTGCCGATGACGGCGGCGTCCGATTTTGTCGTGCCGGAGGGAACCGACGAGCTGAGCCGCAGCACGCGCCGCGCGTGGCGCGACCGCCTTAACAGCGCTTCGACGCGCAAGATGGTCACGGGCGTTCTGGCCACGCTGGTGGGCGGTTCGTTTTGGGGCTTCTCGGGCACCAGCGCGAGCTTTCTGTTCGATACCTACCACGTCGATACCCTGTGGCTCATGAGCGTACGTCAGATTCTCGCCGGCCTGCTGTTTATGGCCGTGGTCGTTACGCGCGATCGCGCGCGCCTGGTCAAGCTGTGGACCACGCCTGCCGACCGCAAGCAGTTGCTGCTCTTTACCGCCTTTGGCCTGCTGTTCAACCAGTTTTGCTATCTTTCGGCCGTGCGCCTGACCAACGCGGGAACGGCGACGGTGCTTCAGTGCCTGCAGCTGGTCATCATTATGGGATACACCTGCGTTACCGATCGCCGCAGGCCGCGTACGCGTGAGGTCATCGGCATTGGCCTGGCTCTGGGTGGTACGTTTTTAATCGCCACCGGCGGCGACCCCACCAGCTTGAGCATCTCACCGCTCGGCTTGGCCGCGGGCCTTATGTGCGCGGTCAGTGCTACCTGCATGGCCGTGATTCCGGCCAAGATTCTCCCCGAATATGGCAGCCCCATCGTTACGGGCTCTGCCATGCTCACAGCAGGCGTGGTTTCGTGTGTCTTCGTGCAGCCATGGGCGCATATGCCGGCGCTCGACGCTGCCGGTATCGAGGCGCTTGCGGTGTTTGTGATTGTGGGCTCGTTCTTGGCATACATGCTCTACATGCAGGGCGTTAAAGATATCGGCTCCGTGCGCGCGAGCCTTATCGGAACCGTGGAGCCGGTCTCGGCGACCATCACCAGCGCTGTGATGCTGGGCACGGTATTTTTGCCGACCGATCTTATCGGCTTTGCCATGATCATCGTGATGATGTTCCTGACGGTGTAGCCCCTGCGGTTGCTTTAAAGGATAATAGGCTGGCGGCGCGTTGCTTTGGCGGCGCGCCTTTGTCTATAGAGAGGACCTCTTATGAAGTACTTTGGCACCGACGGCTTTCGCGGCGAGGCCAATGTTGGACTGACGGTTGAGCATGCGTACAAGATCGGCCGCTTTGTGGGCTGGTATTACGGCGCCAACCGCGAGCGCAAAGCACGCGTAATCGTGGGCAAGGACACCCGTCGATCCAGCTACATGTTCGAGGCGGCGCTGGTAAGTGGTCTGGTCGCGAGCGGCGCGGACGCCTACATGCTGCACGTGATCCCGACGCCGGGCGTGGCGCACCAGACCGTGGAGGGCTGCTTCGATTGCGGCATTATGATCAGCGCGAGCCACAACCCGTTTTGCGATAACGGCATTAAGCTCGTCAACAGCGACGGCTTTAAGATGGACGAGGACGTGCTGGAGCTCATCGAGGATTTCATCGATGGCAAGAGCGATGTTCCGCTGGCCACGGGTAACCACATCGGTGCCACGGTGGACTACATGCAGGGCCGCAACCGCTACATCGCCTCGCTCATCGCGAGTGCGAACTTTTCGCTGCAGGGCGTCAAGATTGGCCTGGACTGTGCCAACGGCTCGGCGTCCTCGGTTGCCAAGCCGGTGTTCGACGCGCTGGGTGCCGACGTGCGCGTGATTAACGCCGCGCCCGATGGCTTTAACATTAACGTTGACTGCGGCTCCACGCATATGGAGCGCCTGCAGCGTCATGTGGTGGAGCAGGGGCTGGATGTGGGCTTTGCCTACGACGGCGATGCCGATCGCTGCCTGGCCGTGGACGAGCGCGGTCGCGTGGTCGACGGCGACCAGATCCTGTATGTGTGCGGTGTGTATCTGAACAAGCACGGTCGCCTTTCGGGCGGTACCGTGGTGCCGACGATCGCCAGTAACTTTGGCCTGATTAAGTCGCTGGAGCTTGCCGGCCTAAGTGCCGTGACCAGCGGCGTGGGCGACCGTCATGTGTATGCCAAGATGCGCGAGGGCGGCTACAGCCTGGGCGGCGAGCAGACGGGCCATACGATTTTTGGCGATATCGAGCGCACAGGCGACGGCATTATGACCTCGCTGCGCGTGATGGAAGTGATTCGTGCCGAGCGCGAGACGCTCTCGCAGCTTACGGCGCCGTGCAAACTGCTTCCGCAGGCACAGGTCGCGGTGCGCGTGGCGGACAAGGATGCCGCGCTCGACAGCATGGGCGTGCAGAACGCCATCGCCGAGGCCGAGACATCACTGGCAGGCGAGGGCCGCGTGCTCGTGCGCAAGAGCGGAACTGAGTCGGTCATTCGCGTCCTGGCCGAAGCCCCCGACCAAGCAGCTGCCGACGCCGCCATGAAGCGCATCGCAAGTGCTTTGGAAGCTCTGTAAGGCGCATTCTGGGCTGTTTGACAGGGGGTTATAAAAGGCCGTGTGCAAATAAGGGCAAATATGAGTACTGTTACTAAATAAGTAACAGCAAATTTTGCCCCAAGAGGCTATTTTGGCAACGCCCGAACGTCATATCGAAGAGCATTGCTCCTCATATGTCCAATAAACAGGGTCCCAGATAAGAACCAATCCTATCTGAGACCCTGTTTTTACTCAAAATAAATGCTATCAACCCGACAACAGTACTCATTTTTGCCATTTTTTGCACACGGCCTCTTCGGAGTGGCCACCCGGCACCTGGGGACGTTCCTTTTCTGCCGGCACCCAGGGACACTCTTTGACGCCTAGTCATCGGGGACGTTCTTAAACGACTAGTCGTTGGGGACAGTCTTTGCCTATTGGCCGGTTTGCTGGCCGGATTGGCAAGGACTGTCCCTATCCGCCGGTAGAAAAGGAACGTCCCTAACTGCCGGCCTTCAAGATCTTACAGCTCGTAGAGCGTGGTGAACTTGTCCTGCAGGTAGCTGCAGTAGTAGCGGGCGTCAAAGGCCATGCCGCAGGCGCCCTTGATGAGTTCCGGCGCGTCTTTGGCGCGGCCCCACTGCCAAATGTGCTCGCCCAGCCAGGTGCGGACGGGTGCCAGGTCGCCGCTTGCACAGGCACCGTTGAGGTCGACGCCGTCGCGGCACATGGCCGGCACAAACATGGCATCGTAGGCGCTGCCCAGCGCGTACGTGGGGAAGTAACCAAACGAGCCGCCGCTCCAGTGCGTGTCCTGCAGGCAGCCACGTGCGTCGTCGGGAACGGGAATGCCCAGGTACTCGTCCATAAAGCGATTCCAAAGCGCGGGGATGTCCTTGGCCGTGGCCTCGCCGGCAAACAGCATGCGCTCAATCTGGTAGCGCACCATAATATGCAGCGGGTAGGTGAGCTCGTCGGCCTCGGTGCGGATCAGCGACGGCTGCGCAATGTTCACGGCGCGGCAGAGCGTGTCCTCGTCCACGTCGCCGTAGGCCTCGGGCGCGTGACGGCGCAGCACCTGCAGCAGCGGTCCCATAAAGGCGCGGCTGCGGCCCACGGTGTTCTCAAAGAAGCGGCTCTGGCTCTCGTGGATGCCCATGGAGGTGCCGCCCTCCAGGCACGTGCGCGCATAGGCGGGATTGACGCCTAGCTCGTAGGCGGCGTGTCCTGCCTCGTGGATGATGCTGTAGACGTTGGAGATGCAGTCGTCCTCGTAGATGTGCGTTGCGATGCGTGCGTCGCCCACCGAGAAGCCCTCGCTAAACGGATGCTCGGTAAAGGCGAGCGTGGTGTCGTCCAGGTCCAGGCCGACGAGCTTCATAAGGTCAAAGCTCATGGCGCGCTGGGCGGCCTCAGGCACGCGGGCGTGCAAAAAGTCGGCAGCGGGCTGCTGGCCGCGCTCGCCAATGGCATGCACGAGCGGTACGACCGTGGCCTTGACCTCGTCGCAAAACGCGTCGAAGCTCTTGGCGGAAAGGCCACGCTCGTACTGGTCGAGCCAAACATCGTAGGGGTCGCGCTTGGGGTCCATGAGCTCGGCCTGATGCTTAAGTTGGGCGACGATTCTATCTACATAGGGCTCAAAGCTCGCCCAGTCATTGGCCGTCTTGGCCTTGTGCCACACGGCGTCGGCCTCGCAGGTGAGCCTGGTCCAGGCCTCAGCCTCCTCGGTGGGAATGACGCTTGCCTCACGCTGGTCGCGGCCGAGCACGCGGATCTCGTCGAGCAGCTGCGGGTCGTCGATCTTGCCGCCGGCGATGGTCTCGCGTGCCAGCGAGCGCACAAGCTCGACAGACTTTTTGCTGGTCAGGAGCTTGTGATGTTCACCGGCAAGGGTGCCCATGGCATCGGCGCGCGCTGCGGCGCCGTTGGCGGGGGCAATGGTCGCGCCGTCAAACTCGGCAATCTTGAGCAGGTACTCACGAGTCGACAGCTTGCCTTCGAGCTTGCGGATTTTTTTGACGGCCTTATCGACCTTCATGCCTTTGGATGTCTTGCCCGCTGCAGGCTCGGCCTTCTTATCGAGTTTCTTTCCCATACCATATCCTTGATCTCGTGAGCCGAGCGCTTCGGGTGGGCGCGCGGCCAGTTTGCACAGCTACCTGCCTTGTACCCAGCACGAACAAAACGGAACGCGGCGATACGCCCACACAATGTGGTATCCTGTAGCCCAATGCGTTGACGGAGAGGGTTTTGCCCGCCGCGTCGCCGGCAAGAGAGGGAAGGTCATGGGCTGCGAGCCTTCCTGCGGTGACAAGGGCCAAGCGTTCACTCCCGAGCAGCGACCTCAACGGGCACGCGGCCAGCGGCGGCGAAGCCCCAGTAGGGAAGCCGTGAGCCTCGCGACAAGGGGCACAGAGTGGGCGCGGCGGGCCAGACATCCGCCGGGTCAAACAAGGTGGTACCGCGGAATTCAACCGTCCTTGGGCAATGCACATGCCCGAGGGCGGTTTTTTTATTACCGAACCGGGCCGCGTTTTCACAACGCCAGACGGTGGCAGCCGCCTCGGCAAACGGAGAGCGCGAGAGACGAAAGGGAAGACATGAGTCTGATTGATGATCTGGTCAAACTCGAGGAAGAGGCCAAGGAGCTCGTCGCAGGCGCCGACGACGCAGCCAAGCTCGAGGCTGCGCGCGTTGAGCTGCTCGGTCGCAAGGGTCGTATCACCGGCTTGATGCGCATGATGGGCAAGCTCGCCCCCGAGGATCGTCCCGTAATGGGCAAGCGCGCCAACGAGATGCGCCAGCTGATCGAGGGCATGCTCGACG
Source organism: uncultured Collinsella sp. (assembly GCA_937949355.1). GTDB lineage: Bacteria > Actinomycetota > Coriobacteriia > Coriobacteriales > Coriobacteriaceae > Collinsella. Next base: position 6,156 of record CALEDY010000074.1, read on the forward strand.
AGCGAAACACCGAGATGAAGGCTGCCGCCCTCAAGCGCGCACTCGAGCACGACGCCGTCGACATCACGCTGCCGGGCATCCGTCCGCAGATCGGCCACCAGCACCTGATCAAGCAGATCATCGAGGAGGCCGAGGACATCTTCTGCGGCATCGGCTACACCGTCGAGTCCGGTCCCATGGTCGACACCTCCTACTACAACTTCACCGCGCTCAACGCCCCTATGGATCACCCGAGCCGCTCGGCCCGCGATACCTTCTACGTGGTCGACAATAACCCCGGCAGCGTCGCGCACCCCGAGGCCCACGCCCACGGCGAGTCCGACGTGCTGCTGCGCACCCAGACCTCGGGCGTGCAGATCCACACCATGGAGTCGCAGAAGCCGCCCATCTACATGATTTGCCCGGGCACCGTCTACCGTCCCGACACGGCCGATGCCTGCCACCTTCCGCAGTTCAACCAGATCGAGGGCCTGGTCGTCGACGAGGGCATCACCTTTGGCGACCTGAAGGGCACGCTCGACTACTTTGTTAAGTGCATGTTTGGCGAGGATCGCAAGACGCGTTACCGCCCGCACTTCTTCCCCTTCACCGAGCCCAGCTGCGAGGTGGACGTGAGCTGCCACGTGTGCGGCGGCAAGGGCTGCAACTTCTGCAAGCACAGCGGCTGGATCGAGATCTTGGGCTGCGGCATGGTCGACCCCAACGTCCTGATCAACTGCGGCATCGACCCCGAGAAGTACACCGGCTTCGCCTTTGGTATTGGCGCCGAGCGCGTCGCGGCCCTGCGCTACGACCTGCCGGACCTGCGCACGTTGATGACTGGTGACATGAGGTTCTTGAACCAGTTCTAGAACGCTTTCTTCTTAGTTGCAGTTTCCGGCTCAAAGCCGCATTTATGAAAGGAGACCAGTTAGATGCGTGTTTCTTACGACTGGCTCAAGACCATGATCGATATTCCGGAGGATCCCAAGACCCTTTCGGACGAATATATCCGTACCGGCACCGAGGTCGAGGCGATCGACACCGTGGGCGAGTCCTTCGACCACGTGGTGACCGCCAAGGTGCTCACCAAGACCCCGCACCCCGATAGCGACCACATGTATGTGTGCTCGGTCGACGTGGGTGACAAGAATCTCGACGCCGACGGCAACCCCGCTCCGCTGCAGATCGTCTGCGGCGCGCAGAACTTCGAGGCCGGCGACCACATCGTCACGGCCATGATTGGCGCTGTCCTGCCCGGCGACGTCAAGATCAAGAAGAGCAAGCTTCGCGGCGTCGTGTCCATGGGCATGAACTGCTCCGCGCGCGAGCTCGGTCTGGGCGGCGACCACTCCGGCATTATGATCCTGCCCGAGGATACGCCCTGCGGCATGCCGTTTGCCGAGTACGTGGGCTCGAGCGACACCGTGCTCGACTGCGAGATCACGCCCAACCGCCCCGATTGCCTGTCCATGATCGGCATGGCCCGCGAGACCGGCGCCATTTTCGACCGCGATTTCCACGTTGAGCTGCCCGCCATCAAGATCGAGACCGGCCGCGCGACCGACGACGAGCTTTCGGTCGAGATTGCCGACGAGGGCCTGTGCGACCGCTATGTCGCCCGCATCGTGCGCAACGTGAAGGTCGGCCCGTCGCCCGACTGGATGGTCAAGCGCCTCAACGCCCTGGGCGTGCGCCCGCACAACAACATCGTCGACATCACCAACTATGTGATGATGCTCACCGGTCAGCCGCTGCACGCCTTTGACCTGGACACCTTTGCCGAGCGCGATGGCCACCGCCGCGTGGTGGTTCGCGCCGCCCAGCAGGATGAGAAGTTCACGACGCTCGACGGCGAGGAGCGTACGCTCGACGCCGGCATGGGCCTTATCACCGACGGCGAGCGCCCCGTGGCGCTGGCCGGCGTTATGGGCGGCATGGATTCCGAGATCGAGGACGATACCGTCGACGTGATGGTCGAGAGCGCCTGCTTCAACGCCGGTCGCACCTCGCACACCAGCCGCGATCTGTCGCTGATCTCCGACGCCTCCATTCGCTTTGAGCGCCAGGTCGACGAGACCGGCTGCGTGGATGTCGCCAACGTTACCTGCGCGCTCATCGAGGAGATCGCCGGCGGCGAGGTTGCTCCCGGCTATGTCGACGTTTTCCCCGCGCCCAAGACCATCGACAGCATTAAGCTGCGCCTGGCCCGCGTGCACGCCATTTGCGGTGCCGACATCGAGCCCGACTTTATCGAGCGTTCGCTCACCCGTCTGGGCTGCACCGTCGAGCGCGATGGCGAGGACTTTATGGTTACCCCGCCGAGCTTCCGTCCCGACCTGCCGCGCGAGATCGACCTGATCGAGGAGGTCCTGCGCCTATGGGGCATGGGCCGTGTGACGGCGACCATCCCGGCCGCTAAGAACCACATCGGCGGCCTGACTCGCGAGCAGAAGCTCACCCGCAAGGTCGGCGAGATTCTGCGCGCCTGCGGCCTCAACGAGACCACGACCTTTGGCTTTGCCGCCCCGGGCGACCTGGAGAAGATCGGCATGCCCACCGAGGGTCGCGGCTGCCCCGTGGTGCTCATGAACCCGCTGGTGGCCGAGCAGACCGAGATGCGCCGCTCGCTGCTGCCGGGCCTGCTGCAATCCGTGGCCTACAACGAGGCGCACGGTACGCCCAACGTGCACCTGTACGAGGTCGGCAGCCTGTTCCATGGCCGCGAAAACGCCAGCCTGCCCAAGGAGACCAAGTCCGTCGCGGGCGTGCTTTCGGGCCAGTGGAGCGAGCAGTCTTGGAACATGAAGTACCGTAAACTGCGTTTCTTCTTTGGCAAGGGTATCGTCGAGGAGCTGCTCGCCCAGCTGCGCATCGAGAAGGTTCGCTTCCGTCCCGTCGAGGGCGAGGGCTATGCCTTTTTGCAGCCGGGTCGTGCGGCCGAGGTTCTGTCCGGCGGCACCGTGCTGGGTTGGGTCGGCGAGATCCACCCCGAGGCGCGCGAGGCCTGCGGCATCGACGAGGTTGTCGTTGCCTTTGAGCTTGACCTGGACAAGCTGATCAAGGGCGCCCGCAACCAGGAGAACTACCGCGAGTTCTCGCAGTACCCGGCCGTTGAGCACGACCTTGCCATTGTGGTCGACAATGCCGTGACCTGCGAGGATCTTGAGCGCCGTATTACCAGCGCCGGCGGCAAGCTGCTCGAGGGCGTGCGCCTGTTCGATGTCTACCGCGATCCGGTTCGTATCGGCAAGGGCAAGAAGTCCATGGCCTTTGCGCTCACGTATCGCTCGGACGACCACACGCTTACTAGCGAAGAGGTCGAGAAGGCGCACCAGAAGATCGTTACCAAGGTGTGCAAGGGCGTGAACGGCGAGGTTCGCGGCTAGGGCTTGCGACTGAGGCGTGGGCCGTCGGGCGGCGGCATGACTGGGCTGCTGCCCGCTGATGTCTCGCATCTATGACGTATGTATTGCAAAACGGCGTGCTGCTTTGTGGGCGGCGCGCCGTTTTGCTATGATAGCCGGCGGCGTGTTACGAATTAGTTGATGCGTAACACTGACAAGTGATTCAACCGGCGCCGCAATCCCATGCGCCGACAACCGGGAGGCGCTATGCACATTCCAGATAATTACCTGTCCCCGCAGACCGATGCTGTCATGGCGGTGGCGATGGTGCCCGTGTGGGTCCATTGCATCAAGAAGGTGCGTGCCACGCTCGATCGCGAGCACATGGCTTTCCTGGGTATTTGCGCCGCGTTCTCCTTTTTGCTCATGATGTTTAACGTGCCGCTGCCTGGCGGCACCACGGGTCACGCTGTCGGCGGCGCGCTGATCGCGCTGCTGCTGGGCCCCGAGGCCGCGGCCATTGCCGTTTCGGTCGCGCTGGCGCTGCAGGCGCTGCTGTTTGGCGACGGCGGCATCCTGTCCTTTGGCGCCAACTGCTTTAACATGGCCTTCGTGCTGCCGTTTGCCGCCGCTATCGTGTTCCGTGCGGTCAACAGCCGCTTGCACGACAAGGGCTGGGGCACTTCGGTCTCGGCTATCGTAAGCGGTTGGGTCGGTCTGTGCCTGGCTGCCCTGTGCGCGGCAATTGAGTTCGGTATCCAGCCGATGCTCTTCACCAATGCCTCGGGCGCTCCGCTGTACTGCCCCTTTCCGCTGTCTATCGCCATCCCGGCCATGATGATTCCTCATATGCTGGTCGCCGGCGTGGTCGAGGGTGTGGCGACGGCCGCCATCTACGGCTTCATTAAGAAGACGGCGCCGGGTATTATCGTCGGCCCCGAGGCCGTTGACGGCCAGCTGACCGCCGGGGGCGCTTCTGCCAAGAAGACCTCGCTGGTCCCCGCGCTCATCCTGGTTGCCGTGCTTGTCGTGGCCACGCCGCTCGGTCTGCTTGCCACCGGTGACGCCTGGGGCGAGTGGGACGCCGAGGGTGCCGCGACCGCCGTTCAGGAGGCTGGCGACGACAGCCTGAAGGCTTCGGTCGGCCTCGACGCTCCGACCTTTGCCGACGCCCTGCCCACGGGCGATTACCTGCAGTCTTATTCCGAGGAGCAGGGTCTTGGCTTTGCCGGCCAGGCTGCCATGTATATCCTTTCGGGCGTGATCGGCGTGGCGGTGCTCACCATCGCGTTCCGCCTGATCTCGCTGACGGTCAAGGAAAGCGGTGCTCATGGCAATGGCCGAGCTGCCTAGCTGGCTTGCGGCCGAGGAGCGATACGAGCCCACGGGTGCTCAGCATCGCGTGATGCAAAAGAACGTCCTGCACCTGGCGAGCCTGCTTGAGCGGGTTCGCCTGGGCGGCGGCGCGCATAAGGGCGGGTCGATTGTTGACCGCGCCCTTTCTTGCGTTTCGGCTCCGGTGCGCCTGGTGGGGATGTTCGCCTGTGTCCTGTGCGTGTGTCTGACGCAAAGCCCGCTGTACCTCATGTTGATGGCGGCGATCGCGTTGGTGCTCGTTGCCGTGCGCCCCGTGCGCGGGCTGCGGGCGACCTTTGTGCCGGCGCTTGGCGCTGCGGGGCTTGCAGTCGTTCTGGCACTGCCTGCCCTGCTGCTGGGCGCATCGGCTGCGAGCGCCATGCTCAAGATCGCTCTCAAGACGTTCATCAATGTGTCGCTCGTGCTGGGCGTTTCGTGGACGCTCACGTGGAGCCGCATGTCGGCGGCACTCAAGATGCTGCATCTGCCCGACGAGGTTATCTTTACGTTTGATATGGCTCTCAAGCACATCGAGGTGCTGGGTCGCACGGCGCACGACCTGACCGAATCGGTCATGCTGCGCAGCGTCGGTCGCGCGCCTGAGGGGTTTTCGCGCACCGACTCGGTCGCGGGTATCATGGGCATGACCTTTATCAAGGCGATGGAATGCAGCCGCGCGATGGATGAGGCCATGCTTTGCCGTGGCTTTGCCGGTGTGTATCCGGCGCCCACGCGCGCTGGGTTAAGCTGGCGCGATGCGGCCTATGCGACCGTTGTGGTGCTGCTGGCGGCGCTGTGCGCCGTGCTGTAAATGGCTGGCGGGCTGTTAATGCGAATAGGGAAGGGCGACGTTTTGGCTGACGATACGAATAACGTGACGGGTGCGAGCGGTGCAGCTGGCACCAAGGTAGCCCCACTCATCGAGTTGCGCGACGTGGTGTTTTCCTATGCGGGGCACACGGTTGTCGATGGCGTGTCGCTGCAGGTCGATCGCGGTGAGCTCGTCGCCCTGCTCGGTCCCAATGGATGCGGCAAGACGACGATCATGCGCCTTATCAACGGTCTTGAGCTCGCGGACGCGGGTACGTACCTGTTTGATGGGCACGTGATCGATGCGGCGTATCTGAAGAATTCCGTGGCCGCCCAGAAGTTCCACCAGCGTGTGGGCTTCGTGTTCCAGAATGCCGACGCGCAGCTGTTCTGTGCCACGGTGGGCGAGGAAGTCGCCTTTGGCCCCGCGCAAATGGGTCTGCCGGCAGACGAGCTCGACCGCCGCGTGCGCGATGCCATGGAGCTGTTCCGGGTTGCCGACCTGGTCGATGCCTCTCCCTATCAGCTCTCGGGCGGGCAAAAGAAGCGCGTGGCGCTGGCCGCAGTAGTGTCGATGAACCCAGATATCCTGGTGCTCGACGAGCCCACCAACGGGCTTGACGAAGATTCATGTGACATCGTGGTCAACTTCTTGCTGGCCTATGTTGCGGCGGGCAAGACGGTCTTGATGAGCACGCACCACCAGGATTTGGTGCGACGTCTGGGTGCCCGTGCAATTTATATCGATCGATATCACCACGTGGTCGAGGCACCTGCGCCGTCGTATGGAACCGAAAGCGGTGTCGCCGAATAGTTGCTGCGTGGAGCATGCGTAGCCGCCCGCGCGGCTTTGCCGTGATGGTATAGTTATCCAGGTTTTTATGGGGGTGGCTATGCCAAGCTGGAACATTCATATCGCTCAAACGGAGCGTTTGCTGGAGCGCACCGGTGCGCTTGCCGATAGTGTCCGCGATCGTAACGCCTTTTTGTTTGGCTGCGTGGTTCCAGATATCTTTGTGGGCTATATGGTTCCCGGCATCGCCGATCCCATTCCGTACCGCATTACACACTTTGCCAAGCCCGAGCCTATTCCTAAGCCGCGCGAGCATGAGTTTTGGGATACCTATGTGGCGCCGTTGCTTAAAAGTTCGCCCGCCGGTGCACCGGCTGCGGCGACCTCGATTGTCGAAGAACGCGAGCGGCTGAATCGCGTGCACTATCCTCAGCGCTATAAGGATGCCGAGCCGGTTGCCGGGCCGGATGCCGGCGAGTTTTCGCTGGCATCCGAGGACGTGGCACAGTCGTTGCTCGATTTAACACTGGGCGTCTGGTCGCATTTGGTGGCCGATACCGTGTGGAACACGCGCGTGAACCAGTATCTGGAGGCGCACGGCGGCAAGCCAAGCGAGGAATTCCGCATTAAAAAGCAGGGCGACTTTGACTGGTTTGGCAAGACGCTCGGCATCGTTTCCATCCCGCGTGCGACCGATCGCCTGTATACCGCGGCGACGCGTTTTGGGCAGTATCCCATCCATAAGGAATATGTGCTCAAGACCATCGGCGTCATGCATGAGATCGTACGCGAAAACCCCGGTGAGCCCGATCATCCGCCGTACCGTCTGCTGACTGAGGAGTTCTTTGACGCAACGTTTGCCGAGGTCATTGAGTTGACCGAGGCTGGCTTTGCCGAGCGCGTAGCCGCCCCCGGCGTCCCCGCAGCGCCTCTGATCGCCAGCTGCTAGCCGGCGGGCTTTGCGCCGAATAGCTCGTCCCAATCAACTAACAGCTCCCGTCGAAGGGTATCTTCGACGGTGCGCTCCTGTTTAGTCTTTGGGGCGTAGGGGAGCCCGGCCTTTTTATGGATGAGCTCGGCGACGCTGTTAAAGCTCTTCGTGTCTTTGATCTGGTCGTAGGTGATCTGGATAACGTCGTAGCCCATGCTTGTAAGGGCAGTGGTGCGCTCGGCATCGGAGAGACTTGCGGCCTCGCTGTCATGAGCGGAACGGCCTTGGCATTCCAGGATAACGCCCATGCTGTCGGTAGCGCTCTCGATGAGGATATCGGCATAGCAACAGGTTTTGTCATACAGCGAGCGCGCGGCTTCACTGAGTGGGATGCGCGCGTTGTTCGCGATATGGACGCCTAGGCCGCCCTCGTCGCGGGGGAGCGAGACGAGCATGGAGGTCTGAACTTCGAAGGGCGAGGCAGTCTGTCCCGTCATGCGTTCGGTTGCCCAGCGAAGCTGCTTGACGCCGCGCAGGCCTGCGGCCTGTTTGGCGAATGCGGCGATATCCGCCGCATTGAGGAGCGGCGTACGCTTCCATAGGTTGGTGTCTTTGCCGTTGATGCCGTTAACTCGTTCCCAGCCGCAGTTGGGCGGAATGAGCTTAAGCGAGATGGCTTCATCGAGCTGTTGCTGCGTTCGCTCACAGGGCTTAAACACTGCAAAGGAGCCGCACATCTCGTAACAGGCCATGAGTAATTGGTTACGTGAGACCTGCGTAGCAAGGTTGAGCAGCGTAAACTCCGGCGACGCGACATCAAACCCATGCTCAGTTTGCCTAAACGACCCAGGAGGTGGTTCTTGGGTCAGCAAGCGGCTGTGGAATAGCTTTCCGTTCGCACGGCGACCCCTTTCACTCACGAACCTCCAGACCGGTTTGCCGAGTAGGTCTTCAAATACTGGCTGCTGGGAGTAATGCACCAAGCGGTGGTCGTGGTCGGGCGGCAGGATTGCCGGATAGAGCCCCAGTATCTGAGGTGGAATGCGATAGTACTGGAAAGCTGTGGGTCCGCAGGCAAGAAATGACATAGCAATCCGATCGTTTGAGCGTTGTTTGGGCTAGAAAAAGCTACTGGTTTCGGAAGTGCGGGGAAAAGAGAAACAGGCCAAACACAAGTGGTATTTGAGCCAACTTTATCAGGGGTTTTGTTGAGATAAAAGGGCTTGTGCTCAGGGGTAAGCGATTTTTCCCCGCACTTCCGAAAACGTGGTCGGAATAGGACTTGCTAAAACGATTTAGCAGCTCTGCAGGGGTGTGGGCTTGCCGCCGGGCGAACACTTTTGGAGCTAGGAGTCCTAGTTCTGGGCCTTGAAGGGCGGATTTCGTGCTTTTGGTAAAGAAATGGGCGCGTGTTTTGCCGTGCCCCGGCATCGACATACAGAAAAAGGGCCCGGAAGGCGAAGCCTTCCGGGCCCTTTGCAATGCAAGTCTGCTTGCAAGTGCGATTTAGCGCACCTGGGCGACGTAAGCGACGTTGGTCGAGGAGACCTTGTCCTCGAGCTGGACGCTCATGCGGGGATCGCCGGCGGTGGCAACGGTCAGGTCGCCAGCCTCGACGTAGCCGAGCTCCTTAGCGGTCTCAATCGCCTTGACGATCGTGCCGTTGACGGTGCCCTGGGTGATCTCGGCCTGGTGCGGGATAACGCCCCAGTACATGATCATCTGCTGGACAGCCCACTCGTGGCGGGAGAATGCGCAAATCGGCATGTTGGGACGGAAGTGCGAGATCAGGCGAGCGGTACGGCCGGTGGTCGTCGGCACGGTGATGCACTTGGCGCCAACGGTGGTGGCCATGTTCACAGCGGACATACCCACAACGTTGTTGACGACGCGGGTGCCGTGGGCGTCGGCCGGAACCTCGAGCGGAGCGTGAGCCGGGAGGTACTTCTCGGTCTCCATGGCGATGCTGGCCTGCATCTTGACGGCCTCGACCGGGTACTTACCGGCAGCGGACTCGCCGGACAGCATGACGGCGTCGGTGCCGTCGTAAATGGCGTTAGCAACGTCGGCAACCTCGGCGCGCGTCGGGCGCGGATTCTGCTGCATGGAGTCGAGCATCTGCGTAGCGGTGATGACGGGCTTGTAGGCCGCGTTGCACTTGGCGATGATCTCCTTCTGGATGTGCGGAACGAGTTCGGGCTTGATCTCGATGCCCAGGTCGCCACGAGCGACCATGATGCCGTCAGAAGCCTCGAGGATCTCGTCGAAGTTCTCGACGCCCAGGGCGCACTCGATCTTCGGGAAGATCGTCACGTGCTCGCCACCGTTCTCGCGGCAAAGCTCGCGGATGCCACGGACGGACTCGCCGTCACGGATGAAGGAGGCGGCGATGTAGTCGATGTTCTCGGTCAGGCCAAAGAGGATGTCCTGACGATCGCGCTCGGTGATGGCGGGCAGCGAGATGTTGACGTTGGGCATGTTGACGCCCTTGCGCTCGCCGATCAGGCCGTCGTTCTTGACGACGCAGGTCATGTCCTGGCCGTCGACGGACTCGACCTCGAGGGCAACCAGGCCGTCGTCGATCAGGATGAGGGAGCCCTTCTCGACCTCGGAGGGCAGAGCCAGATAGTCGAGGGAGATGTGCTCAGAGGTGCCGTGGAAATCCTCGGACGTGGGCTGAGCGGTGACAACGATCTTGTCGCCAGTCTTGACGGCAACCTTCTTGCCGTCGACCAGAAGGCCGGTGCGGACCTCGGGGCCCTTGGTGTCGAGCAGGATGCCGACGGGCATGCCGAGCTCCTTGGAAATACGGCGGACGCGCTCGATGCGACCGTGGTGCTCGTCGTAGGAGCCGTGCGAGAAGTTAAAACGGGCGACGTTCATGCCCGCCTTGATCATCTCGCGGATGGTCTCGTCGCTATCGCAGGCGGGACCCATGGTGCATACAATCTTGGTGCGCTTGTACATTCAGACCTCCATCTGACATCGTCTTGCGCTGATAGATAAACCATAAGAAATAAAACTGAAATGATTATAACGAAATGCCGACCGAATACCCCAAAAAATCGACCGTATGCCGAATTAGAAGTTCATTTTTTGCGGAAAAACGGTATATGCAAAAACTTTACCAACCGTTCTAACCGCTGCTATCTGGGCGATATTTTAGTTCGATGATGCGCCGAAGAAAAAACGTTTTATCAATCTTGAGCATCACACTGTCTGCACCGTTGCGCCTGTGCCGTGTTTCCAGATGGAATGTTTTGGCTAGACGCGTCGCTTTGGGGTACCATAGCTCCACTATCAACTGCCGCTCAGCACGGCAGCCTTGATGAGCCCTTGCCCTTCTCCTGGGAATTATGATCGGGCATCAATCTGCTGAGTGGCCCGAATCCCAGGAGGGGACTCTATATGCAAAAGGAATACCTGTCCGCCGCGGCGGAGGTGCTCAGCGACCAAGGTGTCGATGAGAACCTCGGCCTGAGCAACGACGAGGCGTCGTCGCGCCTTGCCAAGACAGGCCCTAACAAGCTTGAGGAAGCCGAGAAGACGCCGCTGTGGAAGCGCTTCTTTGAGCAGATGGCCGACCCCATGGTCATTATGCTGATCGTTGCCGCCGTTATCAGCGCACTTACGGGCATGGTCAAGGGCGAGCCCGATTTTGCCGACGTCGCCATTATCATGTTCGTCGTTATTGTCAACTCGGTGCTGGGCGTGGTCCAGGAAGCCAAGAGCGAGGAGGCCCTCGAGGCCCTGCAGGAGATGAGCGCGGCGCAGTCCAAGGTGCTGCGCGACGGCAAGCTCGTGCACCTGCCGAGCGCCGAGCTCGTCCCCGGCGACGTGATCATGCTCGAGGCGGGCGACTCCGTCCCGGCCGACTGCCGCGTGCTCGAGAGTGCCACAATGAAGATCGAAGAGGCCGCGCTGACCGGCGAGTCCGTGCCGGTCGAGAAGCACGCCAACGTGATCGAGCTTGCTGCGGGCACCGATGACGTGCCGCTCGGCGACCGCAAGAACATGTGCTACATGGGCTCCACCGTGGTGTACGGCCGCGGTCGCGCCGTCGTGGTCGGCACCGGCATGAACACCGAGATGGGCAAGATCGCCGGCGCCCTGGCCGAGGCCAAGGAAGAGCTCACGCCGTTGCAGGTGAAGCTCGCTGAGCTCAGCCGTATCCTTACCATCATGGTTATCGTCATCTGCGTCGTCATCTTTGGCGTCGACATCCTGCGCCACGGCGTAGGCAACGTCCTTACCGACCCGACTGCCCTGCTCGACACCTTTATGGTTGCCGTCTCGCTCGCCGTCGCTGCCATCCCCGAGGGCCTGGTCGCCGTCGTGACCATTGTCCTTTCCCTCGGCGTGACCAAGATGGCCAAGCGCCAGGCGATCATCCGCAAGCTTTCTGCTGTCGAGACACTCGGCTGCACGCAGACCATCTGCTCGGACAAGACCGGCACGCTTACTCAGAACAAGATGACCGTCGTCAAGCACGAGCTCGCTGCGCCCAAGGAGAAGTTCCTGGCAGGTATGGCCCTTTGCTCCGATGCCCAGTGGGACGAGGGGCTGGGCGAGGCCGTGGGCGAGCCGACCGAGTGTGCACTCGTCAATGATGCCGGCAAGGCTGGTCTTACTGGCCTGACTGCCGAGCACCCGCGCGTGGGCGAGGCCCCGTTCGACTCGGGCCGTAAGATGATGTCCGTGGTCGTCGAGACCTTGGACGGCGAGTACGAGCAGTACACCAAGGGCGCGCCCGACGTGGTGATCGGCCTGTGCACCCACATCTATGACGGTGAGAAGGTCGTTCCGCTGACTGAGGAGCGCCGCGCCGAGCTCGTGGCAGCCAACAAAGCCATGGCCGACGAGGCCCTGCGCGTGCTGGCGCTGGCGAGCCGCACCTACACCGAGGTTCCCGCCGACTGCAGCCCCGCTGCGCTCGAGCACGACCTAGTCTTCTGCGGCCTGTCCGGCATGATTGACCCTGTCCGTCCCGAGGTGGCCGACGCTATCCGCGAGGCGCACGACGCCGGTATCCGCACCGTCATGATCACGGGCGACCACATCGACACCGCCGTGGCCATCGCCAAGCAGCTGGGCATCGTCGCCGATCGCAGCCAGGCTATCACCGGTGCCGACCTCGATCGCATGAGCGACGAGGAGCTCGACGCGCACATCGAGGACTACGGCGTGTACGCCCGCGTTCAGCCCGAGCACAAGACCCGCATCGTCGAGGCTTGGAAGTCGCGCGACCAGATCGTGGCCATGACGGGCGACGGTGTCAACGACGCCCCGTCCATCAAGCGCGCCGACATCGGCGTGGGCATGGGCATCACCGGCACCGACGTTACCAAGAACGTCGCCGACATGGTGCTTGCCGACGATAACTTCGCCACCATCATCGGTGCCTGCGAAGAGGGCCGTCGCATCTACGACAACATCCGCAAGGTCATCCAGTTCCTGCTTTCGGCCAACCTTGCCGAGGTCTTCTCGGTGTTCTTCGCCACGCTCATCGGCTTTACCATCTTCCAGCCGGTGCAGCTGCTGTGGGTGAACCTGGTCACCGACTGCTTCCCCGCGCTCGCGCTGGGCATGGAGGACGCCGAGGGCGACATCATGAAGCGCAAGCCGCGCAACGCCAAGGACGGCGTCTTTGCCGGTCACATGGGCCTGGACTGCGTGGTCCAGGGCCTGATCATCACCGTGCTGGTGCTGGCGAGCTTCTTTGTGGGCGTGTACTTTGACATGGGCTACATCCACATCGCCGATATGATCGCCGGCAATGCCGACGAGGAAGGCGTGATGATGGCGTTCATCACGCTCAACATGGTCGAGATTTTCCACTGCTTCAATATGCGCAGCCGTCGTGCGTCGCTGTTTAGCATGAAGAAGCAGAACAAGTGGCTTTGGGCTTCGGCTGCGCTGGCGCTGGTGCTGACGGTTATCGTGACCGTGCAGCCGACGCTTGCCGAGATGTTCTTTGGCCCTGTGACGCTTGAGCTTAAGGGCGTTATCGCCGCGCTGGGCCTGGCCTTCCTGATCATTCCGCTGATGGAGATCTACAAGGCGATCATGCGTGCTGTGGAGAAAGAGTAGGTCGAAAGGCCATCCTTCCCACCGGCCCGACCGCCTGCGGGGTTTCTTCTTTGCTGGTCCTCGCGCTTCGCGCTGCGGGATCGCTCAGAAGAAACCCCTCCCGGCGGGCGGGCCTTCGGATAGCCTCTCAGAGCCATAAGCTGAGGGAAAGTGTGTGAGTCGGCCGAGCAGTTGCTCGACCGACTCTTTTTTATGGGTAAAATACCTGCTCAGTTGTGATTTTTGGTGCTGGGAGGCGTTTGTGGCTAAGGCTAAGGCTAAGGCGAAGAAAAAGACGACGGGGGCGCGGGCTAAGCGTGATCGTCGTCGGAAGCTCGCGACCGAAGCCCCTGCATCTGCTGAGGAGTTGCTGGCGAGTGTACCGGGGCTTGACGCACTGCAGGATGTTCCGGCGTTCGATGACCTGCCGGTCGATGCGGCTCAGCAGGCTGCATTTGACGACTTTTGCGCACAGGCCGAGGAGCCCGAGCAGATGCAGCTCGGTGCCGTGGTGCGCCTGGACCGCGGGTTTCCGCTGGTGGCAACTGCCGATGACACGTTTCGTGCCGAGCATGCCGTAGGGTTTGCCAAGTCGCGTGGCGAGGACGAGGTCTTGCTGCCCGCCGTGGGCGACCGCGTGGCGGTTCGCCGTGCTCCCGGGCACGACATGGGCGTGATCGAGTGCGTACTGCCGCGCCGTACGAGCTTTGAGCGTTGGCGTGGCCGTGCGCGCGGTGAGCGCCAGGTGCTCTGCTCCAACGTTGACAGCGTGCTGATCGTGCAGGCGCTCGGCGCCGGCGAGGTGCTGCTCGATCGCGTGGCGCGCTCACTGGTGCTGGCGCTCGATTGCGATGCCGAGCCGGTGGTGGTGCTCACCAAGGCCGACCGCTGCGAGGCCGATGAGCTCGAGCGCGATCTGGACCGTGTGCGCCGTCTGGTGGGTCCGGACGTGCGCGTGATCGTGACGTCTTCTGCCGAGGGCCTCGGCCTGGACGAGGTGTGCGCCTGCGTGCCGGCTGGGAGCTGTGCCATGATCTTGGGTGAGTCGGGTGCCGGCAAGTCAACGCTGCTCAATGCGTTGCTGGGCCACGATGCGCTGGCCACTGGCGGCGTGCGCGAGCGTGATGACCAAGGTCGCCACACCACGGTTGCGCGCGTGATGGTGGCGCTGCCGGGCGAGGCCGGCGTGATCGCCGATGCCCCGGGCCTGCGCAGCCTGCCGCTCGTGGGACATGAGCGGGGTCTGGCGCGTGCCTTCCCCGAGATCGTCGAGGCGTCGCGTGCGTGCCGGTTTGGCGATTGCACGCACACCCATGAGCCGGGTTGTGCCGTTCGCGAGGCCGAGGACGCGGGACAGATTGACAGCCTGCGCCTGGAGACGTTCCAAAACCTGGCGTCATCCATGCGCGTGAGTGCCCAAATGCTCGACCCAGATGTCCATCTGTAATTGAATTTTCCTATGACAGCCGTCTCCTAATTGCTTGGGAGGCGGCTTTTTTGCTGCCAAAGTGCCTCGAAATACGCGTTTTGCCGATGTTCTGACCAAAACCTTGCCACGAGCTTGACGGGCTGGTCAGCTTTTGGTCAGCAATTGGTTTGACGCGTAAAACCAAGATTGCGATTGCGCCGCTTTGCGCCCTGGTCGCCCAGACAATGGTGGTACGGGCATTTGCCCGGTGCTACCTTGAGAGGAGCGGCCGTGAACAAGAGCAAGCGCATCGCCATCAGTCTGGTCGCGGGCGTGCTTGCCGCGGCGCTCTGCATGGTCTACGGCTCGTCGATCCGCTCGCAAGCCGAGCAGGCCCAGGCCGAGACTTTGGCAAAATACGGCGGCGACCGCGTTGAGGTGTGCGTCGCGGCGCGCGATATCGATGCGGGTGAGACCCTCGACGAGACTAATGTCATAACTCAGGAATGGCTGGCGAGTCTGCTGCCGCGTGATGCGGCGACCGAGCTGCGTCAGGTGCGCGGTGACGTGACGACCTCGCGCATTCCTAAAAACGCCGTGATTTGCAATGTCTACACCAAGGCCGAGAGCCACAAGCTCGAGGTGCCTAAAGGCAAGGTTGCCGTTTCGGTGGCGGTCGATGCCGAGCACTCGGTCGGCGGCGCCACGGGCGTGGGCAGCTATGTGGACGTGTACGTGCAAAAAGATGGCGTGACCGATCGTTTGTGCGGAGCGTACGTGATCGATACCAGTGAAGATGCCGGCACCACGCGTGAAGGCAAGATCGAGTGGGTGACGCTGGCAGCAGACCCCGAAGATGTCAAGGAATTGCTGGGAGCCTCGGGAAAGGGAACGGTCAGCTTGACGATTCCCGCCACGGCGCGCGGCAAAAAGAGCGGAGGCGACGAGCGATGAAGGCGATCTGGCTTGCGTGCTGCGCGTGCGGCGATTACGGGCTGCTACAGCAGGAAGTCGAGGGTCGCGATGTGGGCGCACAGGTGCTTCGCGTGGGGGATCTGGACGGGCTGGTATCCATGGCGCGGGCGTTTCCGTCGCGCCGCGGTGCCGCCATCATCGCGGCATCTCTGTTCGATACCGAAGACGTGCGGAAGACCGTTGCGCGCCTGACGGCCGAGGGCCGTGTAAGTCGCGTCGTCGTGTTGATCGAGACACTCGACCCGTCGGATATCGAGGGGCTGTTTCGCGCGGGGGCGACCGAGGTCATCGCTGCGCACAGTTTGTGCGGCAACGGGCGCGCGGGTGAGGGAACGGTTGATTCCGATCAGCGCATGACGATTGAGCCCGATGCTTTTGTTGATAGGGAACCCGGGGCGCCTCGCGCTACAAGAGGCCCGCGTGTTGATGAATATGGAAAAGCGGAAGCCGAGCATGGTCGGCGCCCCCGGGACCCCCTTGCATACGATGACGCTGGAGGGCCGGTACCGTATGGCGATGACGTTCTGGCTGAAGATATGGGATACGTGCACGGCGTAAATCTGGCCGATGAGCTCGACGAGGTCGAGGGTTTTGCCGGGGCTGACGAGCCGTGTGCCGCTGCGTCTTTGGCTTCGGAACCGCAGCCCGGGCAGCCTGCCATGCTGGCTTGGGCTCAGCGCGTGACCGCGGCGGGGGAGACGGGGATGTTATCGCCCGCGTCCGTGTCGCCGGTTCCCGCACCGTCAGCCCCCGCGCCGTCGGCGGACGCTTCGATTCCGTCGCGTCGGGCACCGGTCGTCTGCGCCGTCTCGGGTTCGGGCGGTTGCGGCAAGTCGACGATCGTTGCCACCATGGCGCATGCGGCGTCGCTGTTGGGTTTGCGTGCCGCCGTGCTCGACTTGGACCTCATGTTTGGAAACCTATACGATCTGCTGGGTGTCGATGCCCCGCACGATATGGCGACGCTTATCGAGCCGTCGGCGGCGGGCGCACTTGCCGAGCCGGATATCGTGGCCGCATCGATGCGCGTCGCCCCGGGCGTCACGCTCTGGGGACCTGTCGCGGCCCCCGAGAAGGCTGAGCTCATGGCACGTCCGGTGGAGCTATTGCTCGATGTTTTGCGCCGCGAATCCGACGTGGTCTTTGTCGACACCTCGGTCTTTTGGGGCGATGCCGTGGCCGCCGCGGTGGCGGCGAGCGACCGTTGCCTGGTCGTAGGCGATGCGGCGGTATCGTCCGCGACATCCGCTTCGCGCGTCATTGAGCTGGCGAGCCGTGTGGGCGTGCCGCGCACGCGCATGAGTGCCGTGTTCAACCGGTTTGGTGCGCGCGGTGCCGACGAGGACGTCGCCATGCGCTTTGAGATCGCCTGCGCACTGAGCTCCAAGATCCGCATCGCCGATGGCGGTCAGGACTTGGCCGCGCTCATGGCATTCGGTCGCGCCGACGAGGCAGTGGGTCAGACGAGCGCTTTTGCGACCAGCGTGCGCGAGGCCACGCGCGAGATGCTCGTGGAGCTGGGCTGCGCCGTCGGTCCCTGGAGCGATATGGTCGCCGACCGCGCGACCCGCACCGAGCGCCCACGCATTCGTCTTCCCTGGTCGCGTGAGGGTGATTCGCGATGAGTCTGCAGACGAGGATTAAAGCCGCTGGCGCGGTCGCCGCGGCTGCCCCCGTTGATACGGGACGCCACCGTGCCGTTAAACGCCGCACCAAGCGTGCGGTGATGGACCGCATGGGCTACGACGAGGTGGCGCGCATCAGTGCCTACGTCGACCCGGCCCTTGCCCGCTCTGAGCTACGTCCGGCGGTGGAAGCGGCGCTCAACGTGGAAGAGCCGACCGACTTGGCGACGCCTGAGCGTGAGACCATCATCGACGAGATCCTAGATGACGTGGTGGGCCTGGGACCGCTGCAGCCGCTCATCGAGGACGACACCGTTACCGAAATCATGATCAACGGCTGTCGCTCTGCCTTTTTTGAGCGCAGTGGCGTTTTGTATCCCATCGAGCACGCGTTTGAGGACGACGAGCAGATCCGTGTGCTCATCGACCGCATCATCTCGCCGCTCGGCCGTCGTATCGACGAGCGTAGCCCCATCGTCAACGCCCGCCTCAAGACGGGTTATCGCGTCAACGCAGTGATTCCACCCGTGGCGATCGACGGGCCAATCCTCACCATCCGTAAGTTCTCGGACCGCATCTGTTCGTTGGACGAGCTTGTGGGGTTGGGGTCACTGCCGCTTTGGTATGCGCAGCTGCTGTCGTGCGCGGTGTCGTTGCGGCAGGACTTGGCGGTTGCGGGAGGCACGGGGTCGGGCAAGACCACTCTGCTCAACGCGCTGTCGTGCGAGATTTCCACCGGCGAGCGCATCGTGACAATCGAGGATTCCGCCGAGCTCAAGTTTGCACATCACCCACACGTTGTTCGTCTGGAGGCGCGTGAGGCGTCAATCGAGGGCGAGGGTGCGGTGACGATTCGCGACCTGGTGACCAATGCTCTGCGTATGCGCCCCGACCGCATCGTCGTGGGCGAGGTGCGCGGCGCCGAGTGCTGCGACATGCTGCAGGCCATGAACACGGGCCACGACGGCTCGCTCACCACGCTCCATGCGGGTACCGAGCAGGAGACCGTGGTTCGCCTGACGCTGCTTGCGCGCTACGGTATCGATTTGCCGAGTGAGCTTATCGAAGAGCAGATCGCCATGGCACTCGACGGCATCGTGATGTCCGAGCGCCATGCAGATGGCAGGCGCTTTGTGGCCTCATATTCGGGGGTTCACCGCGGCGCGTCGGGCGGTGTTGAGCTCGAACGCTACGTGACGTTCGATGCCGCCGAACGCACCTGGACGCTCGACCGCGAGCCGCCGTTTATTGCGGAGGGCTTGCGGTCGGGAACGCTCACGCAAGAGGAGGTGGACGAATGGAGATCGCTATGCCCCTCGTCGTAGGGGGTTTGGCGGGGCTTTCTGTCGCGACGGCGTGTGGGGCAGAGCCTCGTGTGCCGCGGATGCCGCCGGCGGCGCTGGCGCGCCAGACGCTCGAATCGATGGCGGAGAAGCTGCCGCGTGAGTTGGCGGAAAACGACCTGCTGACAAAGATTGCCCGCTCGTGGGCGTCGCTGATCCCCGCAGATCACCTTGGACTTGCTATTGAGGATAACGCGGCTCGTCTGGCATTTCTGCTGTTGTCGAGCGGTATCTGCAGCGTTTTGCTGGCCGTTGCGTCGTTGTCGCCCATCGGCCTTGTCTTGGGGCTGGTGGCGCCGTTTGGCGTGGGTGCCGTGCGTGACACTTTCGATCGTCGACGCGAACAGCATGATGTAGAAGAGGCCATGCCCGAGGCATTCACGGCGTTATCCATGTCGCTTGCCTCGGGGCATTCGCTGGCACAGGGCATGCGCTTTGTGGGCGCCCATGCGCAAGAGCCGGTGCATACCGAGTTTTTGCGGGTGGCGGCGGCAATCGATTGCGGTATCTCGGCGACCGACGCACTCGATGACCTACTCGTTCGCATCGATGCCCCTGGCCTTTCGCTTGTCACCTTGGCGCTCAAAGTATCGCAGCGTACCGGGGCTCCGCTTGCCGGCTTGCTATCCGAGGCGTCGAGCATGGTGGGTGAGCGCATTGAGCTCAAACGCCGTCTGGACGTTAAGACGTCACAGGCGCGTATGTCGGCACACATGGTCGCGGCGATGCCGGCGGGCATGTGCGCGGTACTGGCTTTGCTTTCGGCAGACTTTCGCCGCGGTCTTGCGACGCCGGCTGGTGCGGGCGCCGTGGTGCTGGGACTTGCCCTCAACGTCGTTGCCCTGGTAGTTATCCGGCGCATTATGCGGGTGGAGTTATGAGCGCCCTGGTCGGGGTCGCGGCTTGTCTGTGTGCCCTGAGCGTATTTGCCGCGACAGGTTTGGAGCGTGCGGATGCTCGCAAGATTGCAGAGACATGCAAGCGTGAGGCAGTACTGGTCATTGCTGCGGGCTGCTCGGTGATTGATGCCCTGACTGCGCGAATGAAGGGCGCGATTGGGGCGGGCGGCCCGGCGCGGGTGTCGCTCGGTGAGGTGTCCGAGATGATCGACGTGGTGCGCCTGGGGCTTTCTGCCGGCCTTTCGTTTGACGCGGCGCTCGAGATTTTCTGTGCCAACCGTCGGTCGGTGCTGGCCGTCCGTCTTGAACGAGCCTGCATGGCGTGGCAGGTGGGCGTGGGGACGCGTGAGGCCGAGCTGTTGGCTGCTGCGCGTCATTTGGACGTGAGGGCGCTCGAGACCTTTGCCATCACGGTGGGACAGGCGCTTGCCCTGGGCGCTCCGCTGGCCGAGACGCTGGCTGCTCAAAGTCGCGAGATCCGCGCGGCCCATCGCGCCGCAGTCGAGCGCGAGATCGAGCGCGCACCGGTCAAGTTGCTGATTCCCACCGGCACGCTCATTTTGCCGGCGTTGCTTCTGTCCATATTGGGCCCGCTGCTGGGAGCAGGCGGGATGATGTAGGGAGGAATATATGAACACGATGACCGACATTGCGGGCAAGGCTTGGAGCTGGGCTTTTTGCCGGGCAATCCGCGCTCGCCAGCGTGCCAAGGCGCTGTTGCGGGAGGAGAGCGCGCAGGGCACTACCGAATACGCCATCTTGGTCGGCGTGCTCGTAGTGATCGCGATTATCGCCATCGTCGCGTTTAAGAGCAAAGTCGAAGAACTATGGAACGCGATCAAAGACGGCATCAACAGCCTGTAGGGGGCAGGCGACCTGTTGGCTCGCCGCTGGTGCTCGCCTGTTTGCTCGTGGCAATAGCGGTGACGCTTTGGGGGCTGGGTGTTGCGCGACAGCAGCGTCCAGGCGCTACTGCCGATTTGGGATCGGGTTCGGCGGCGGTGTCACAGGCGAAAGGTGCGGAAGATATGGGCGATCAGAATGCCGCCGTCACGGCTCGTACCTTTTTGCAGGCGCTCGACGAGCGGGCCGCCAGCGCGACGGAGCCGTCTGCAGACAACGCGATCGCGGTTCGACTCGCATGGTCCGAGGACCGGCCGATGACCGAGGCGGCGGCAGACCTGTTGCGCGCCTACCGTGAGGTGCCCACGGCCCAGCTCGCCCTGAGCGGCTATCTCGATATTAAGGGCAACGTATGGGGCGCCATCGTGCGCGATGGGCGAGGCTGGGTCGACATGGTGACGGTTGCCGCGGATGCCGGCGATGCCTCGTGCCGCCTGCGTGCCGTGCGTCTGGTTCCGCAAACAACGGAGTCAAAGGAGGGGTCGTGAAATGCATGGTGTCCTGTGTGAGGAATCTGCTCAGTCGACCGTCGAATACGCCATCGTCACCGTGGCGCTGTTATCGATTGTGCTGGCGACTGCGGGGCTTTGGCGCGCTGGCACCGATGGGCGCTTGGCGGCACTGGTCGAGCGGGCAGCGTCTCATGGCGTCGCTCCGTCGTCGGTTATCGATGCCGCGACGGGTGCCAAGGACATCGCTCTGTATTGATATCGCGTGCGAGGATCGGGCGCAGTCTACGGTCGAGGCCGCCTTTTTGCTGCCGACGTTTTTGACGCTTATCTTGCTCGCGTTGCAGCCGGTGTGCCTGCTCTATACGCGCGCGGTCATGGAGTCTGCCGCCGCCGAGACCGCGCGGCTTATGACCACGACGACGGTTGAGGACGACGATGACCTTAAGGAGTTCACGCGCCGCAGACTTGCCGCGGTGCCCAACGTCTCGATTTTTCATGCCGGCGGGCCGCTGTCGTGGGATATCGAGTTGGGGCGGGCCGGTGCCGGCGGCGTTTCGTCCGTGTCTGTTGCCGGCGAGGTTAAGCCGCTGCCCGTGATCGGTGCATTTGCGCGGGCCATGGGCAGCGCGGGTGAGGGCGGCTATGTCGAGCTCAAGGTCGACGTCTCGTATCGATCGCGTCCCGAATGGCTGGAGGGAGATTATGATTCATGGATTGCTGCATGGGATTAGGCGCTGCCTGCTGCGGGTGACGCAAGGGTTTGAGGCCTGCCGTCGACCAGGCGCTCGCCGCAAGCGGGGCGGCTTTATGGGCCGTGCCGGTATCGACTTGTTTATCGAAGACGGTGCCTATACCACGCTCTCCTCTGCGGTTGTCATTCTGGTGGTGCTTACGCTGCTGTTTTCGTCGACCGCGGCGATATGGAGCATGTCGCGCGCCGGAGATACCCAGGTGGCGGCCGATAGCGGTGCCCTGGCGGGCGCCAACGTGGTGTCGTCCTATCACACAGCCGCCACGGTGGTGGATGCGAGCATTTTGAGTTTGGGCCTGGCGGGGTTTGCCACGATCGGCACCGGTTTGGTTGCCATTCTCATTCCGGGCGCCGAGGTTGTCGGCAGCGATATCATCGATACGGGAACCCAGATCATTAAAACGCGTAACAAGTTTGCCAAAAGCGCGGCAAAGGGCCTGCAAAAGATCGAGACCGCCTTGCCGTACCTGGTTGCCGCGCGTGCCATGCAGGCAGTATCGGCGCAGGATACCGACGGCGTGACCTATACCGGTACGGCGCTTGCCGTGCCTAGGACATCTGAGTCGGATTTTGTTGCGCTCGAAGGATCCGAAATCTCGACCGATGCCATTAAAGATGCGTCGGAAGATCTGGAGCGCGCGGCCGAGGAGCTACAAAAAGCATCGGAGGAGACGGCGAAGGCCAAAGAGCGCGCCTGGCTAGCGGATTGCGGTGGATCGGATAAAGGTTCGGTCGGCAGCTGTTCGTGTATGTGGGAGCGTGCGAAAAGCCTAACGGATCTCTCCGGTGTTCAAAATCCGCATTACTCATCGAGCGTTACGTGGGAGCCTCAAGTTGCCCTTAATCGCGCGAAGGACTACTACCATTGGCGTCTGACAAACGAGAAGCCCCAAGGCTCGAGTGTCGAGATGAAGGCAGAGTCTGCGGCGCGTAAGGCGTTTTATACCTATGCGAGCGCGGAGCTCGATCGGGCATATATAACCGAGAACGGAGACAGGGTTTCCTCCTATATTCCGCTGCTGCCGCGCAACTCTGATGAGGTCCGGGCGACGGAACTCTATACCGATGCGGTGTGGCCGACGAGCGTGAACGATGACAAGGCGTATCTGCATTACGGGACGACCTGCCCTAACTATAAGAAAGGAACGCCGAGCGGATTTGCTTCGGTTGCCGATTACGATGGGCAGGACAAATGCAGCAAGTGCCATTTTGGCGTTTCGTCGCTTGGTGCTGTTGCGGCGCCTTCAACCTCTATCGAAAACGGCTTCGAGTATCACTTTGACAAGTTTAAAGACGCCCTGGAGGACTACGTCGACTGTCGCAACAAGGAACTCGAACTCGAGCGTCAGACCGAGGACGAAGCCGACCGTGCGGGCAATGCGTTCGATACCGCCATCAAAGAGCTATCCGGTGAGCGTCCGCGCATCGCCCCGCCCGGTCGCAACGGCGTGGTCGCCTTTGCGGTCTCGGGCACCATCTCCAGTCCCGACGAGCTCAACTCTTCGTTTAACACGGCAGTTGAGCTTGGCGATCGTGGTGCAATGTCTGCTGCAGTGCTCGCGCCCGATGATGCGACGGCACAAAATAACGTTCTCTCGCGGTTTTTCTCGACGCTGGAGGAGCGTTCGGGCGGCGTTGCCGGCGTGCTCGACGGCGTTATGGATGTTTGGGGTCGCCTACTTGTGGGGTACGGAGACATCCAGGGTGCGGCCGACGAGCTTATGGGAGAGCTGATCGGTGGCTTGGGAGGGAGTAGCGGCGCGTTGGGCTCCATCGCGTCCTGGCTCGGTGACACCGTCTCGTCCTCCGTGGCGGCGCTGGGACTCGAACCGTGCGATTTGCGTCTGCGAAAACCGGTGCTGACCGATACCGCCAATGTCATCAAAAGTCCGGGGTCCGATATCGCAGGCATCTCCAAAGCTCAAGATACCCTGCGAAAAATTCCCTTGGGCGTGACTGACCCCAAGGCACTTTGCGAGGCATTGGAATATCACGTCGAGCGCACCATCAGCGGCGCGGTGTTCACGCTTGCGGAGATCCCGCTGCCCGGCGGCGGCTCCATCCCGCTCACTGTCGATGTTGCCACGCTGGTGGGGGCTTTTGGCGGTGGGTCGTAATGGGCGTTCACACGGGCTTGCGCGAGGAGCGTGCCCAGGCGACGGTCGAGATGGCCGTGGTCACGCCTGTTCTGCTCGTGCTGGCTCTCATCGCGTACAACGTCATGATCTTTGCCGGCGCGGTCGCGCGCTTCGACCGCGTGGTGCCCGACATCGTGCTGGCGCACGCTGTGGCGCCGGGCGGGGAGGGTGACGAGAGCTCCATTGACGCTTCCACGACCGTTCAAGCTCAGATTCAGGATGCCATGGAGGGATATGACCTACAGGTCGAGGTCTCGAGCGAGCAAGGCACGGCGTCATCGGATGGTGGTCTGCTCTCTCTTTCTGGCACGTTTAGGACCTATACCTGCACCATGCACTACGAGCCGTGGCCGAGTTCGCTGGGCATCGCCGGCGTTTCCCTGGGGGCGCCGGCGATGCTCACACATGAACGCGCGGTGACGGTCGATCCATGGCGTCCGGGGGTGGTCATGTGACCGCGGTCTCGTCCTATATCGCCTACGCGCGGGCGCTCAACAGGTTGGGCTGGACGCCGGCCGAGTTTGTGGTGGCGGAGTCGTTTACCGTGCGTCTGAGCGGCATGCTGGGACGGCGGCCGATTGCCGCCAGCGGACTGCCGCTTGTCATGGCGTTTCCGCGCTGTTCCTCGGTTCACACCTGCTTTATGGCCTATCCCATCGACATTGCCTTTATCGATCGCAGCGGCAATGTCCTCGTGTGCTACGAAAACGTTCGTCCTTGGCACGCGTGCTCTCACCCAGGTGCCTGGGCAGTACTGGAACGCCCTTCAATCATTGTTTCGCCCCCTGCCTTTCAACGGGTGCCGGCTTAAGAATTGGCGACAGCGGAATTTCGTCATACGAAATTGGGTAAGATGGGGGAGGAAATGCATGGATGTCGAGATTCATCCCAACGCCAAAAAGCACCTGACGGAAAAGCAGGTGCTTAGCGCTTGGCTTGCGGTTACCGAGTGCATTCGTCGCGAGTCGGAAGACGAGCCGCCGAGATGGCTTGCGATTGGATGGCTTCCGGACGGACGGAGTGTGGAGCTCGTTGCGGTCGAACTTATTCGTGGATGGCTCATTATTCATGCCTTGTCTCCGGTTCAGAAGAAATTCTGGCAAGAGATCGAGCGAGCTCGGCAAAGGGGTCGATGATGGGCGAGACATATACGACCGCTAGTGGTCAGGTTGTAACGGATGAAATGATTGACGCGTGGTGTGAGTCGTACGAGCGCGGAGAGTTTCCGGATGGCGAACACACCGTTGGCGGAATCGTGCATGGACGGCCTTCACTCTCAGGTGAGGGAACGGCAACGCTATCGGTTAAGATTCCTCTGGGAATGAAGGAAGCTATTCGTCGACGGGCGGCTGCCGAGGGGATGACGCCAAGTGAGTTTGCCCGTGCGGCCCTGAGTGAAAAACTTCTTGCTGCCGGTTGATGCTTCTGACGTGCCGTTCTATAGGATCGAGGTCGTGGCCGATGTCGCGCTCAAAAACTTTTTTAAAATTCTCGGTTGACCGGAGCGCGTCCTTGGTTATACTAATCAAGCCTTGAAACAAGGCACACCTCAAATGGCTGGGTAGCTCAGTTGGTAGAGCAGAGGACTGAAAATCCTCGTGTCAGGGGTTCGATTCCCTTCCCCGCCACCTTGACCTGATAAGGACCTCTGCAAAGGGGTCCTTTTCTTTTATGTAGCCATCGCACGGAATCGAACCCCGTGAGGGCGCGGAGCTGAGTAAACGCGATAGCGTTTGCCAGCGGAGCTCGCAAGGCGCGGAAGCGCCGCAGCGGTCCGTCCGCGCAGCGCGCGGACGCGATTCCCTTCCCCGCCACCTTGAATTGACTAGGACCTCTGCAAAGGGGTCCTTTTCTTTTACCGAGGGCTCCTGCGGAAAATGCATCCCATTATTGAGCGGAAAAACGGAACGAGCTTTCCGGCGCGCGTGTGCATTTCGGCGCGCCATCTCGGGCCCGTCTGCCCGGACATTCCTCCCACTTTTGCGCCACTTTGTAGACCGTTCGGTCGCCTGTCCGCACGCGCGGGTATACTCAAAACGATACTTTTCCTATGCAATACGATGCAGGTTCGGCCTGCGCGATTCGAAGGGGGCCGTGATGGAGAGGATTCTCGGCGTTAATCTCTCTGGCTGGTTTATTCCCGAGCCCTGGGTGACCCCGTCGCTCTATGCAGCGACCGGAGCATCCAATGCAGCCGAGCTGCAGGAGGCCATGGGCACCGCTGCCTATAACGAGCGCATGCGTCGCCATTACGAGACGTTTGTGAGCGAGGACGATTTTCGTCGTATGGCGCAGATCGGTCTCAACGCCGTTCGCCTGCCGGTGCCGTGGTATGCCTTTGGCTCGCAGGAGTCCGATGCTTCCTACATCTCGGTCGTCGATTATATCGACCGCGCTATTGAGTGGGCCGCCAAGTACAACATCCGCGTACTGCTCGATCTGGCGACGGTGCCGGGTGGTCAGGGCGATTCCAACGATTCGCCCACGACGCCGGAAGTCGTCGCTGAGTGGCATTCGTCCACCAATGGCCGTCACGTTGCGCTCGATGTGCTCGAGCGTCTGGCCGATCGTTATGGTGAGGCCGAGAGCCTGCTGGGCATCGAGCTGTTGGATACGCCGCAGATGAGCGTACGCAAGAGCCTCTTTACCATGACGGACGGTATTCCGGCGCACTACCTGCGCAACTTCTATCGTGACGCGTACGAGCTCGTCCGTTCGTATGTGCCCGAGGATAAGATCGTCGTCTTTTCCTCTTCGGGACACCCTGGCGAGTGGAAGCACTTTATGCGCGGCGCCAAGTATAAGAACGTCTACATGGACCTTCACCTGTACCATTACCGCGACGAGTATGCGCTCGACATCACGAGCCCCCGCGGTCTGACGACGGCGATTTCGCGCAACAAGCGTGAGCTCAAGGAGGCAATCTCGGCCGGATTCCCTGTTTTGGTTGGTGAATGGTCGGGTGCGGCGATTTTTGCCAACTCGTCGGTTACGCCCGAGGGTCGTAATGCCTACGAGCGCGTGTTTATCGCCAACCAGCTGGCATCGTTTGCGCCGGCGGCTGGCTGGTTCTTTCAAACGTGGAAGACCGAGAAGCGTATTGCAGCATGGGACGCCCGCGCGGCACTCGGCACGCTCGAGCGCGGCATGATTGAATAGGTTGATATGACGCAAAACAGCGCCCGCACGGGCAAACTTTATGTGGTCGGTACGCCCATCGGTAACCTGGGCGACCTGTCTCCGCGCGTCGGCAAGGCATTTGCCGCCGCCGACGCCGTCTGCTGCGAGGACACGCGTGTGACCTCAAAGTTGCTGATGCACCTAGGCATCTCCAAGCCACTCGTTCGCTGCGACGAGAACGTGATCGCAAGTCGCGCAGCCGGCCTGGTCGACCGCCTGCTGGCGGGGGAGACCCTCGCCTTTGCCTCGGATGCCGGTATGCCGAGTGTGTCTGATCCCGGCCAGGCGCTGGTCGAGGCGGCGCGCGAGGCGGATGTGCCTGTCGAGGTTATTCCCGGCCCATCTGCTTGCGTCACGGCGCTCGTATCGTCCGGTATTCCCTGCGAGCATTTCTTCTTCGAAGGCTTTTTGGGTCGCAAGCACGGCGACCGCGTGCGCCGACTGCAGCGCCTTGCCGTCGTCCCCGGCGCGCTCATCTTCTACGAGTCTCCACACCGCATCGTCGCGACGCTCGAGGCCGTGGCCGAGGTCTTTCCCCAGCGCGATATTGCCGTCTGCCGCGAGCTTACCAAACTGCACGAGGAAGTCTTGCGTGGATCTGCCGCCCAGCTAACCGAGGAGCTGCGTGCCCGTGGCGAGGTAAAGGGCGAGATCGCGCTGGTCATCGCGCCGCCGAGTGAGGACGAGGAGGCCGGTATCGCGCCGGTTGGAGCCGCAGCGGCAGACCCCGACGAAGCCCTACGCGAGGACATTCGCACCGCGCTCGAGGAGGGGGAGCCCGCCTCCGCGGTGGCAAAGCGCCTGTCTCAGAAGTATTCGCGCCGCAAGCGTGATGTCTATGCCATGGTGCTCGATATGCAATAGATGGAGGATATCCAGCCCTTGCGCTAGAATCATCCCCTGTATGCAACGTTTTTCTGGAGGACAAACCCCATGGATCAAAGCAAGCCTTCGTTCTTTATCACGACGCCCATCTACTACGTCAACGCCGATCCGCACCTGGGCACGGCTTATTCCACCATCATCGCCGACGTCCAGGCTCGCTATCGTCGCTCTGCCGGCTATAACGTCAAGTTCCTGACTGGCATGGACGAGCACGGCGAGAAGGTCGCCGAGGCTGCAGCCAAGCACAACATGACGCCGCAGGAGTGGACCGACAGCCAGGCTCCGCACTTCAAGGAGCTGTGGAGCAAGCTCGAGATTTCCAACGACGACTTCATCCGCACCACCGAGCCGCGCCAGCATCATGCCGTGCAGTACCTGTGGGAGCGCATGAAGGAGTCCGGCTACCTGTATAAGGGCAGCTACGACGGTTGGTACTGCGTGCCTGACGAGACCTACTTCACCGATACGCAGGTCCAGAAGGGCGACGAGGAGTACGGCAGCGTCGGCCAGCATCTGTGCCCCGACTGCCACCGTCCGCTCGAGCGCGTGCAGGAGGAGTCCTATTTCTTTAAGCTCTCTGCGTTCCAGGACAAGCTGCTCAAGCTCTATGACGAGCACCCCGATTTTGTTGAGCCCGCGTTCCGCATGAACGAGGTGCGCAGCTTTGTCGAGGGCGGCCTTAACGACCTTTCCGTGAGCCGCACGAGCTTTGACTGGGGCATTCAGGTCCCGTTTGACGAGGGTCACGTTACCTATGTGTGGTTCGACGCGCTGCTCAACTATATGACAGCCGTCGGCTACGGTGTCGACACCGACGAGGCCCGTGCCGAGCTGGCCTATCGCTGGCCCGCGCAGTTCCACATCGTGGGCAAGGACATCATCCGCTTCCACTGCGTCATTTGGCCCGCCATGCTCATGGCCATTGGCGAGGCCCTGCCCGAGCACGTCTTTGCCCACGGCTTCCTGACCGTGCGCAATGCCGAGACCGGTAAGGCCGAGAAGATGTCCAAGAGCCGCGGCAACGCCATCGCTCCGCAGGACGTTATCGACATGCTGGGCGTCGAGGGCTATCGCTATTACTTTATGACCGACGTCGTCCCCGGCACCGACGGCGCCATCAGCTTCGATCGCATGGAGCAGGTCTACAACGCCGACCTGGCCAACAGCTGGGGCAACCTTATCTCGCGCTCGCTCAACATGAGCGGCAAGTACTTTGACGGTTGCGCGCCCGTCAAGCCCGCATCGTTCGACGCGTTCGACAACCCGCTGGCAAAGATTGCCGATGGCCTGGTCGAGCGCTACATGGCCAAGATGGACGTGCTCGATTACGGTGGAGCTAAGGACGAGGTCATGGAGCTCATCCATGCCGCCAACCACTACATTGAGGACTCCGAGCCTTGGGCGCTTGCCAAGGACGAGGCCAAGGCTGACGAGCTGGCGTTTGTGATCTACAACCTGCTCGAGGCCATCCGCATTGCCGCTCACTTGCTGATGCCGCTCATGCCCCAGACCTCTGCCGAGGCCCTGCGCCGCCTGTCCTGCGAGGACGAGGCCGCGAGCGACGACCTCAAGGGCATTTGCGCTTGGGGCCTGCTTGCCGGTGGTCAGCCTGTCGAGAAGGGCGAGCCGCTGTTCCCGCGTCTGGGCTAAGACGCCGCGCGCCATATCGGCAATTTGCTGTTTAGATGTAAGGGCATGGCCGCAACGGTCCATGCCCTTTTGCTTTACGATGCAGCCACCATGTTAAGGAGGCAACCATGACAACTTCGCCTTTGGCAAACCCCACGGCAACTAGGGAGCTGCTAGAGGAGTTTGGCCTTGCGACCAAGCATCGCCTGGGCCAGAACTTCCTGATCGACAACCATGTGATCGAACGTATCTGTGAGCTCGCCGAGCTTGCGGGCGATGAGCGCGTGCTCGAGGTCGGCCCGGGCGTTGGCACGCTCACGCTTGCCCTGCTGCAGGAGGCGGCGTGCGTTACGTCGATTGAGGCCGATCCCGAGCTTGAGCCGGTGCTTGACGCCCATGCCGCCGACTATGCCAACTTCCGCTTTATCATGGGCGATGCGCTCAAGGTGACGCCGGAGCAGATTGAGCAGGCTGCTGGTGGCGAACCCACGGTGTTTGTCGCGAATCTGCCCTATAACGTGGCAGCGACGATCATCCTTCAATTCTTCCAGACGATGCCCGCGCTTAAGCGCGCTGTCGTCATGGTGCAAAAGGAAGTTGCAGATCGTATTGCCGCAACGCCGGGCAACAAGACCTATGGCGGCTACACGGCAAAGCTCGGCCTGTATGCGCAGGTGACGGGGCGCTTTGAGGTGCCGCCGCGCTGCTTTATGCCGGCGCCGCATGTGGATTCTGCCGTCGTGCGCATCGATCGCGTTGACGGCGTGGTGCCCGAGGGCGTCGACCGCGAGTTTGTGGCCCGTGTGATCGACGCCGCGTTTGCTCAGCGCCGCAAGACGATCCGCAACTCCATGAGTGCCAACGGCTTTGCCAAGGACGTGCTCGACGCCGCCTTTGAGGCCTGCGGTATCGCACCCACCACGCGCGCCGAGACGCTTGACGTCGCCGCCTTTGTCCGCTTGGCTCAGGAGCTTTCCCATGACGCCTAATGTCGAACGCGTGACGTTTACCAAAAAGAAGAAAACGGTGGCCTGCCCGGTGCCGCTGGCGCCGCTTGCCGATACGCATGCACATCTGCTCTCGTTTTGGAGCAAGGAGGTGCCCGAGACGCTCGTGCGCGCCAAAGCCGCGGGCGTCGACCTGTTGGTGACGGTCTTCGACCCCATTGCCGATAAGCGCAGCGTGGCGGACTATGGCGACTGGCTGGTTCGCGAGATCCTGCCTATGCGGGATATTCCGCAGGTCAAGTATCTCGCTGGCGTTCACCCTTATGGCGCGCCGGATTATACCTACGACATTCACGCACAGGTCGTTGCCGCGCTCGACGACCCTTTGTGCGCCGGTATCGGCGAGATCGGTCTGGACTACCACATGGATTACGACGACGATATTGCGCCGGCGCCCCACGACGTGCAGATCGACTGTATGGCGCGCCAACTCGAGGTTGCCGTACGCCGCAATGTGCCGGTAGAGCTGCATCTGCGTCATGAGGACACGGACGAGGAGCGTACCTCGCATGTGGACGCCTACAACGTGTTGCGCGAGGTCGGCGTGCCCCAGGCCGGTTGCGTACTGCACTGCTTTGGCGAGGACCGAGCCACGATGGAGCGCTTTGTGGATTTGGGTTGTTACATCGCCTATGGCGGCGCGGCTACCTTTAAGCGCAACGACGACGTGCGCGAGGCATTCGCGGCAACGCCGCTCGACCGTATTTTGTTCGAGACGGATTGTCCCTATATGGCGCCGGAGCCCATTCGCGGTCTTGAGTGCGAGCCTGCAATGATTTCCATCACAGCAAACGCGCTGGTCAACGACCGCGTCGATCGTACCGGCGAGGACGCCGAAGCAATCGCTCGAGCCGCCTGGGAAAATGCCTGCAAACTTTTTCAAAAATAGTTCTTGCGTTCGCGGTGGCGCTCCGTTATTCTAATTCCTGCACGCGGGCGTGGCGGAATTGGCAGACGCGTACGGTTCAGGTCCGTATGGGGGCAACCCCATGAAGGTTCAAGTCCTTTCGCCCGCACCATTGAATGAAAGAGCTCCCAGCAATGGGAGCTTTTTTGTTATGGGCCCATCGCAGGGACTTGAACCTGTGAAGGAGCGAGCGTAAAGAAAACGCGGAGCGTTTTTAGCGAGCTGGCGAGGACGCCGTCAGGCGGCCGAAGCCGGTGCGGATCCGCGAAGCGGATACGCGGACGTCCTTTCGCCCGCACCATTGAATGAAAGAGCTCCCAGCAATGGGAGCTTTTTTGTTATGGGCCTCCTGTTGGTGTCACGTGGCTGCTTCGTGCGGGTATCCTAGTGCCAACGTGTGCCTATCAGAGGAGAGACCATGCTGTTGTCCGGAATCATTGCCGCCCTTACGAGTCTTCTGCTTCCCATCATTATTTTGTTGCTACTGCTCCCCAACGCCTGCTATGTCGTTGAGCAGCAGCATGCTGTGATCATCGAGCGCTTGGGCAAGTTCAACCGCATCGTCAACGCGGGCTTCCACATGAAGGTGCCCGTGATCGACCGCAAGGCCGCCACGGTGAGTCTGCGCACCATGAAAAACGGTTTTGGCATCGACGTTAAGACCCAGGACAATGTGACCATCGGCCTTGAGGTCTCTGCTCAGTACCACGTAAGCTATGACATGGGCGCCGGCCCGGCAGATTCGGGCATCTACAAGAGCTACTACATGCTGCAGGAGCCCGTCGACCAAATGCGTGACTTCATCACCGATGCCCTGCGCTCTTCCATCCCCGTCTACACGCTCGATGAGGTCTTTGCCAAAAAAGACGATATCGCCAAGGACGTCAACGCCACCGTGTCCGAGCAGATGGCCGCCTACGGCTTCACCCTCGTGTCGACACTTATCACCAAGATCGCGCTGCCGACCGAGGTCGAGAACTCCATGAACGACATCAACGCCGCCCAGCGAAAGCGCGCCGCTGCGCAGGAGCTCGCCGAGGCTGATCGCATCAAGCGCGTCACCGAGGCGACCGCCGAGGCCGAGGCGATGGAAAAGGCGGGCGAGGGCATCGCCAACCAGCGCAAGGCCATTGCGCTGGGCATCAAAGATTCGCTCGAGATCATCCAGGAGACGGGCGTCGGCAACGATGAGGCCAACCAACTGTTCATGTTTACGCAGTGGTCCGAGATGATGACGGAGTTCGCTCGCACGGGCAAAACCTCGACGGTCGTGCTGCCGAGCGATTTCTCGCAGTCGGCCTCGATGTTCGAGCAGATGCTGACCGCTGGCAAAGTTCAAAGCGAGTCGAAGGAGTAGGCGCGCGTGAAATATACCGTTGTTTGCGTTGGCAAGCTCAAAGAGCGCTTTTGGAAGGACGCGTGCGCCGAATACACCAAACGCCTAGGCGCCTATGCCAAGGTAGATATGCGCGAGGTTGCTGATATCGATCCGGCCAAGGCGGGCGGTGTGGATGCCGCGCGCAACAAAGAAGGCGCGGCGATTCTTGCCGCCCTGCCGCCGCGGGCTCATGTGATTCTGCTGGCTATCGAGGGCAAGGAGCGTTCGAGCGAGGAGTTCTCGGCCCGTCTCGATGACCTCATGCTGGGAGGCAACAGCGACATCGCTTTTGTAATCGGCGGATCGGACGGCGTGAGCGATGCCGTGCGCGCCCGCGCCGACGAGATGCTCAGCTTTGGACGCATTACCTTGCCGCACAACCTGGCGCGCGTGGTGCTGCTGGAGCAGATCTACCGCGCCTGCAAGATTAGCCGTGGCGAGCCGTATCACAAGTAGGTCGGCAATACGAAACAATAGCGTGGGACAATGGCTTTCGTTTTGAGGAACGCATCTGAGAGGACTGTGTGATATGAAGATCGGATTTGTCGGTTTTGGCAATATGGCGAGCGCTATGGCCGATGGCTGGATTGCCGCCGGCGTGGCCGCGGCCGACATGTGCGCCTGCGCAGGCCGCTACGATGCTCTGGTTGAGCGTTGCGAGGCGCGGGGCATGGCTGCCTGCCACGATGCGGCGGAGGTTGTTGCCGCGTCCGATATCGTGGTTGCGGCGGTCAAGCCGTACATGATCGAGAAGGTCTTCGCTCCACTCAAGGATGCGCTTGCCGACAAGGTCGTCCTTTCGGTCGCCTGGACCTGGGATAGCGCCAAGTGGGAACAGGTCCTGCCAGGTGTCGCTCATATCTCGACGGTGCCCAACACGCCGGTTTCGGTGGGCGAGGGCGTTATCGCCTGCGAGAAGGCTTCCACGCTTAGCGGCGAACAGCGTGCCACGGTGCTCGATCTGCTCGGAAAGCTTGGCACGGTGGTCGAGCTCGATTCGAGCCTGCTGTTTGTGGGCGGTACCGTGGGCGGTTGCGCCCCGGCGTTTGTCGCCATGGCGATCGAGGCTCTGGGCGATGCGGCCGTCAAACACGGTATTCCGCGCGCCGATGCCTATCGTATTGTGAGCCAGATGGTGCTGGGTACGGCAAAGCTGCAGCTTGCAACCGGCCAGCATCCCGCAGCGATGAAGGATGCCGTGTGCTCGCCCGGCGGTGCTACCATCAGGGGCGTCGTCGCGCTCGAGGACGCCGGCATGCGCAGTGCCCTGGTCAAGGCCATCGACGCCACCCTCCAGTAAAACCTGCCATTCAGGGACAGGTTCATTTTGGCAGGTTTTTCCTGCGGTTTTGTCGTATGTACGAAAAGCGCCTCGCAACTGGCTCAATTCCAGTTGCGAGGCGCTTGCGCTTGCCCAGATAAAACCGACCAAAATAAACCTGTCCCTTTTTGGCAGGTTAGTCCCAGAAGCTGTCTTCTTCGTCCTCGGACTTGGGGCCGCGGTCGACGTACATCTTATGGGTGCGCTTCTCCATTACAAAGGCAAGAATCGCAAACAGCAGGATGCCGCCGGCGAAAAGGATGGCAAAACCGGTGCGGGTGCCAAACAAAAAGGAAAAAACTGCGTCCATTGGGTGCCTTCTTGCGTAGTTGGGTTGGGTCGTAAACGCTCATAAGTATATACTTGCCCATACATGTACAAGGTTGCAACCTAAATGGAATGTATATC
The DNA here is from genome assembly GCA_937949355.1 of uncultured Collinsella sp. Classification (GTDB taxonomy): domain Bacteria; phylum Actinomycetota; class Coriobacteriia; order Coriobacteriales; family Coriobacteriaceae; genus Collinsella. Next base: position 40,650 of record CALEDY010000074.1, read on the forward strand.
GCCGGAGGATCTAATGCTTGATATCAAGTTTGTTCGCGAGAACCCCGATGCCATCGATACCGCCATGGCAAATCGCCAGACGTCTTGGGATCGTGAGAAGTTCTTTGAGCTCGACGACGAGCGCCGCGCCGTCATCACCGAGGTCGAGGAGCTCCAGGCCACGCGTAACGCCGAGTCCAAGAAGATTGGCGCCCTGATGAAGGAGGGCAAGAAGGACGAGGCCGAGGCCGCCAAGGAGGCCGTGCGCGCCGTCAACGAGAAGATCGACGGTCTTGCCGAGCGCCGTACCGCTCTTGAGCAGGAGCAGTACGACTTCATGGCTCACTTGCCCAACATTCCGTGCGAGGCCACCCCGTACGGTAAGGACGAGGACGAGAACATCGAGCGTCGCCGCTGGGGCACCCCGCGCGAGTTCGACTTCGACTTTAAGCCGCACTGGGATCTGGGGACCGACCTCGACATCCTCGACTTCGAGCGTGGCAACAAGCTCTCCGGCAGCCGCTTCACCGTTCTCGGTGGCGCCGGCGCCCGCCTGGAGCGCGCCCTTATCAACTTCTTCCTGGACACGCACACGAGCCGTGGCTTCAAGGAGTGGTGGCCGCCCATCGTCGTCAAGCGTCAGACCATGTTCGGTACGGGCCAGCTGCCCAAGTTCGAGGACGACGCCTATCACGTCTCGGGCGACAACTTCCTGATCCCTACCGCCGAGGTCGTGCTTACCAACCTGCACGCCGGCGAGGTTCTCGATGCCGACACCCTGCCGCGTCGCTACACTGCCTTCACCCCCTGCTTCCGCGAGGAGGCCGGTTCCGCCGGTCGCGACACCCGCGGCATCATTCGCCAGCACGAGTTCGACAAGGTCGAGATGGTCAAGTTTGCCAAGCCGGAGGAGTCCGACGAGGAGCTCGAGAGCATGACCGCCGAGGCCGAGTACCTGCTGCAGCAGCTGGGCCTGCCGTATCGCGTGATTAGCCTGTGCACCGGCGATCTGGGCTTCTCTGCCCGTCAGACCTACGACATCGAGGTTTGGCTGCCGAGCTACAACGCCTACAAGGAGATCAGCTCCTGCTCCAATTGCGGCGACTTCCAGGCCCGTCGTGCCAACATCAAGTATCGCGACCCCGAGAACTTCAAGGGTTCGCGCTACCTGCACACCCTTAACGGTTCCGGCCTGCCGGCTGGTCGTACCATGGCTGCCATTCTGGAGAACTACCAGAACGCCGACGGCACCATCACGATCCCCGAGGTTCTGCGTCCTTACATGGGCGGCCTCGAGAAGATCGAGCCGGTCGCGTAAACTAGCTGCATAGGCGATTTGCGAGGGCGCTCCTTTTAGGGGCGCCCTTTTTGTGTACGGCTATACCATGCCGTGCGGACAGCTCGATAGAAAACACACGAACAAACGTTCTGTATACATGCACCTACCTGCTATGCTTTTGCTAACTAAGAGCAAGAGAAAGGGGATGTGATGGAGCTGTTCGACGAGCGGGTTGTTTTGTTCCAGAGCGATGAGGGTGGGGAGCACCTGCTGGTAACGTGCGAGCCGTCGGGTATGGGTGGCTTGGTGGTTCGGCAGACGAGTGAGGGACCATTGACGCAATGGTGCTATGAGGAGTCGCCGCATGTGGTCGAGACCTTTGTGGCGCATGAGGCGCTTGTTGTCCTTGAGCACTTCTATGGCGTTGGAACTTCTAATCAGGTGGCCCAAATGCTGAGCATCTCGTTTGCCGACTACGACTGTGCCCAACGGGTGCGGTCGCTTCTGGGGGAGCTTGGCGCCGGGTTCGATGTGATCGAAAAGCCAATCGATCGCACGAGAAGCGCTGATGCTTGTGGTGCAGCGTGACAAATTGCGGCTCGCGCGAAAAAAAGTTTGAGTTTTTGCTTGACTCTAACGAACTAAAGTGGTTTTATATGTCTTGCACTGCGGCGTTACCTCAGCTGGATAGAGGGTCTGACTACGAATCAGAACGTCATAGGTTCGAATCCTATACGCCGCACCAATTGAAATTGAAAGCCTCCGGCAACGGGGGCTTTTCTTTTAGGCGGGCGAAGCCGGTGCGGATCCGCACGACAACTTAAGCAGCGCTTCGTAAAAATTTTTCAAATTGTCGCTTGACCCATCGGGGGCTCGCGTGCATAATAATCCGTGCGTTGCGGCGTTACCTCAGCTGGATAGAGGGTCTGACTACGAATCAGAACGTCATAGGTTCGAATCCTATACGCCGCACCAATTGAGTTCTAAGCCTCCGGTAACGGAGGCTTTTCTTATATGTCGACATACTTGAGAAGTTGCTTTTGCCGTGTTTGAAAGTATCGAGTCGATCGACTGCGCCAAATGAGTAAAAATCAAATTTGATAACTTTTTTCGAAAAATTGCTTGACCTATATTCAGTCAATGTGCATAATAATCAACAAGTCGCGGCGTTACCTCAGCTGGATAGAGGGTCTGACTACGAATCAGAACGTCATAGGTTCGAATCCTATACGCCGCACCAATTGA
>CALEDY010000075.1 GCA_937949355.1 uncultured Collinsella sp.
GAGTGCGGCAGCCCCGCACCCGCCCCGGCACCGGCCAAGTGGTTCTGCCCCAACTGCGGTAGCGAAAACGGCGGCAAGTTCTGCAGCAACTGCGGAACGCCCAGGCCCTAGCCCCTTTATCTGGTAATTGGCGGGGGATCCGCCACCCCCGCATTTGCTTCTATGGGTTTTCACACAAGAAGGAGGACACCATGAAGACAACGTTCAAAAAGTCCGTACTCGCATTCCTGACATGCGTCCTGGCGCTCGCCTTTGCCCTGACGGGCTGCAGCGGCGGCGGCAAGGATCCCAAGGCCAACTTCGTCGGCAGTTGGGAGCTCTCGGGAGGAACCTTAGAGGGCGAAGAGCTCACCGATGAGTACATGGATATGCTCGAGGAATGGGGCCTCCGCGCCATCCTGATCCTCGATGAGGACGGCACAGGCAACCTCGACCTGTTCCTTGAGGTTATCGACCTGAAATGGGAGGCTAAGGACGCCACCACCGCAACCATCACCGCCGAAGGTGAGTCGCAGGACATGAAGCTCGAGGACGGCAAACTCGTCCTCAAGATGGACGATGACAAACTCATCTTCACCAAGTCCGACAAGGATCTGTCCGGTACGGTGAAGAAGGATCGCGAGGCCGCCGAGAAGGAAGAAGAGATCGACGAAGCCGTCGAAGACGACGACGTCCAGAACATCGAAATCTCCCCCGCTGTCACCGTAGCCGACGACGACCTGTGCACCATCACCATCACCGAGAAGTTCAAGGACGACTGGGGCGATATCGGCTTTGTCGTCAACATCACCAACAAGAGCGACAAGGACCTGACCTTCTACGCTCCTTCCGGCAAGACCAACGTCAACGGCACCATGAAGGAACCCTGGTTCTCGGCTCACCTGATGCCCGGCACCAACGCCACCGAGGAATTCACGTTCTCGAACGGCGAGCTTGACAGCCTTGACGACCTGGTCAACACGACCATCGGCATCGACGCCTATCTGACCGATTCCTACGAGGACGTCGCCTCTTACACCGCAACCATCGCGTAGTGGCACGTAACATCAGCCGCGGATTGGCGGGCACATCCGCGCACATGTCAGGCGGGGCCGCAGGAAATAATCCGCCGCTTTATGCCGATGCGTAACGAGCGCTAGCGCTCCATGTTGGGAACGATACTGCCCTCGGTCACCGCATGCACGGCTAGGCGCATGATGTTGTCGTAGCCGGTCTTGCTCAGGATCTCCGAGATGCGGCGCTTGATGGTACCCTCACTCATAAACAGCTCGGCCGCAATCTCGCGACGGCTCTTGCCCTCGCAGGCAAGGCGTAAAATCGACAGCTCGACATCGTCGAGTGCCGCCGTGCCCGAAAAAATGCTCTCGGGCGGCTTGGGAAACGTGCAATAGCCCGCCAGCGTGGAGCGCATCACGGCGAACAGCTCGTCGATACCGACGTTCTTGTACACAAAGCTATCGACGCCCGCCTCGCGAGCCTGATCGACAAAGGTGATCTCGGGCATGCCGGTCATGATAATGATGCGACACTCGGGCAGCTGCTCCTTGATGCGCGCCGCCGCCACGATGCCGTTTGAATCGTGTTCGGTGCACACGTCCATCAGTATCATGTCCGGGCGCTCCTTGAGCGCAACACCCAAGGCCTCGGAGGCATCGGCGATGGCGGAAACAACGGTCATATCGGGCTGGTCGCCAACGGAGCGCGCCAGGCTCTCGCGCAGGATGGCCTGGTCTTCGACTATAAGGACGCGGATCATGAACTTCTCCTTTGGACCGTGGCGTTGGAGCTCAGCGGGATGGACACCGCAAGCGTAAAGGGCTGGGCAGCATGGACCTCTAGGCTGCCACCCAGATCTTGCGCGACATGCCTCATACCTGGGATACCCGTTCCCTCGCGATACGATACGGGGGCCGGGGACCCGTCGTTAGAAATCGTCATGTGCGCGACGGCGCCAGCATCCGCCCCCTCCTGCCACAGACGCACGTGGACCCGATGCGCCTGCGCATGCTTGGTGGCATTGGTCGAGGCCTCGCGGATAATCTGCAAAAATGCGGCGGCGACACGCGCGTCCTCGGGCAGCGCGCCCTCAACATCAATCTGCACACTCACCAGGCCAAAAGCATGGACGATATCGCCCAGCTGCTCTGCAGGCTCGCTGGCACCGCCACTGCGCAAGTCGTCGGAGATTGAGCGCAGCAACGGGTCAATCTGCTCGAGCGACTCATCGTCCAGACGCCCCTCCTCCAAATAGCGATGAAGAATGGACAGGCGCTGCCCGATCACATCGTGAACGCGGGCGCGCATACGTAGGTAGGCAGCATTGTCGGCGACCTTTTTAACTTCTTCGATCTGGGCCTGGAGCTCTTGACCCGCAAGCTCAAGCAGGTGGTTGGCTTGCGCCAAGCGGTCATGAGCATGCGCGTACTCTGTCACATCAAGACCGATAATGCGCTCGAACGAACGGCCCGAAACCATAACCTCGTCGTGCACAAATAGGCGAATCTCGGCGGGAGAAATCTCGACCACCGCGCGAGCCTCACCAAAACGGTCCAAGTTAATCCGCACACGGTTCCTACTGCTTTCGGGCATTTGCATGCTGAGTTTGCGAAGGTCGTTCCACGTACTGCTCATATCGCTCAGGTCGGTGGGCATATGGAGCTCTACGAGGTTTTTGCGCATGCAGCGGTTCATGAGCAGCGGACGGCCCCTCGGGTCCAGATACAGGATGCCCACGGGGATCACGTTGATGGTTTCAATCGTCGAGAACGCGGTGATATCCTCCTGGCGGTTACGGACGTCCATCAAGAGCGCCGCGATGGAGCGGAACAGGAAGAACGCTCCCTCTGCGATAAGGACAACGGTCCACGCCGGGCCCATGGCAAAAACCACCGGTGGTGTAACGGCGACAACAAGCAGCAGCTCGACCAGCATGACGGGGCGACGATAGCGCACCATAAGTACCACGCCATAGGCAAAAATCGCAGCATTGAGCCACAACGCTCCGCCCATTGCCCTGGCGCAAACGTCAAGCGGCGCCACCAGATACGAGCCAGACGACGCGAATAAGATGAGCGCCGAAATCATCAGGTGAAGCACAAGGCTCGCCTCGTAGGCGCAAATCACCTTACGGTTATAGGACGAGCGGCGCGATGCGATGAGCGGGACGTGGATCGTCTGCAGACACGCAGCCAGGGCAAAGACAACATCGAGCGCAACAATTTGGGGAAGAATGAGCGAAATCTGCATCGTCACTCACCCGCCCTCGGCATCAAGACGATCATGCGCAGCTGGCCGGGCTCGCCCTCAAGACGATACGCCACGTTGCGTCCCTGCAGCTCGTTCTCGAGTTCACGCGCGGCGGACGTCTGCGACAGGTCTTCCTCGTCGTTAGAGAAAAGCGTAGCGCGCAGCTCCACACTGCACGAATCGTGGTCGCTCAGGTGATACATGAGCGCCGGATGGTCGGTGGCGTAGGCAAAAAACGCAAAGTCATACACGCAGTCGTACAGGGCACTTACCGTACTGGCGTGCAACGGGCGCCGTATGGCGATAATCGAGGCGCAATCGATATCGATGGTGCGCAGGTCACTTGCGAGCTCGTTGGCAATGAGCTGAATGCGGTCGCGGTCAAAACCGCTCTCCCCGTGCTGTGCCAACGTGAGCGACCCTTTGCGCTTGCAATAGGCGACGAGCATCTTGGCGCGTTGCAGCATGCGGTAACGCTCGTGCGAAGACGCTTCGTCGGTCAACGGCGGCAGCGAGCTCAGCAGGTCGTACATCCCTTCGAGCGCGCGGGCAAGCGCCTGGTCCACGTCTTGGACTAGCAAGGTCTCGGCCTCTTGATCTGCCAAATGCGTCTTAAGGTCGTAGTCGGCGGCGAGCAGCTCATTTTGGCGTTGCAGCTCCATGCGACGATGCGCCAGTTCGCGATTGAGTTCGTTGAGCTCCGACACGTCTTGGGCAAGCAGCGCCGATCCGCCCAGCAGCGGAAAGGCACGATACATTACATCGGGGTCGGACGCCGCGGCAAAGGCATGGGCGCGGCCGTGCTCCTGGGTCCGCAACTCCTCGAGCACGCCTACTGGCATTGGCTTTGACACCGGCGTGGCATAGACTTCCTGCAGATCGTGCGTTAGAACTTTGAGGTCGAGCGGCAAGGTGTCGAAGATGCCGGCGATGTCGTGATACGACGGAATGACACCGCAATCGAGACAGATTTCCATCGCCACCACGCACAGGACGCAATAGACGAGCGAAAAGTTGAGCCTCCATGCCCAGGGCACGCGCAGCGCATACGAGATGGCAAAGAATGCGCCACCCAGCAGTACGAGCGCCGCCGTGCCCGAGAAACGCTGGATGCGGAAGGACGAGGACCGACCAACCAGGATAAAAAAGGCCACGAAGTCAAAGGCCGTCCACACGAGGACGGCAAAATAACCCCAGCCGTAGGTGTAGTCGTTGCTCCAGGTGTCGCTTGTGCGGTCAAAGCGGAAGACCTGCTGGTGAAAATCGTTGGTGAGCACAAATCCGATAAGCAGGATGGCCACAATCCACAGCGCGGCGCAGTAGCGGCGACCCAGGCGGTGTTGCTCCAGGCCCGCAAGGCGCAGACCACACAACTGGTAGAGCAGCGGAATGAGCGTCATGGGCACGTAGTACAGGTACCACAGCACGGTGGCATAGAACGGCGTGAACGACTTGTACTTGAGAATGACTTCGATCATCCACAGGGCGCAGATGGTGGCGATGGCAACAAGGCGGCGGCGCAACACATAGTCCAAACAGCGCAGATAGACCGATACGCCCCAAATCGAAAATACAATTGCGGCGACAAGCAACGGGAGAGAGCTCGAATGGACGAGCGCATCCACGACCTCTTCGGACACCCCGTTATAGGCGGGCACGACGTTAGAAAGTTTGGGTTCGAAGGCGAACAGCGCCGGCAAGGCCGCCAAAAGCATGAGGAACAGTGCGGTGATAGCGCCGGCGATAGCGAAGACGCGGTGACGGTACACCTGATGTGTTATGCCAACCAGGAATCGCGGCATGGCGAAGAGCCTGCCGCCCCTGGGATCCGCTACGGGCGCGGATCGGGCGGCCGCATGGCTAGTATGTCGTGCGCGGGTACCCATAGTGCTTTTAGTGTACCGACAGGCAGGCTCAAAAAGCGGGCCACATGTCCCAAAATCCGCAGACGGCAAGGCGCCCGGCGAGCATTACCTGCTCGCCGGGCGCCTTAGTTAGGAGGCTATGAAGTCGAGTGTCTCAGCTTCCTTAGGAAAGGTCCTCACCATTAGAAGCAATAACTTTCTTATACCAGTCAAAGCTCTTCTTCTTGGAGCGCTTGAGGGTGCCGTTGCCGGCGTCGTCACGGTCGACGTAGATAAAGCCGTAGCGCTTGGACATCTCGCCCGTGCCGGCCGAGACCAGGTCGATCGGGCCCCAGGTGGTGTAGCCCAGCAGGTCGATGCCGTCCTCGGTCACCGCGTCGTGCATCGCAGCGATGTGCTGGCGCAGGTAGTCGATGCGGTAGTCGTCGTTGATGGAGCCGTCCTCCTCGACAACGTCCTTGGCGCCCAAGCCGTTCTCGGCCACGAACAGCGGCTTCTGGTAACGGTCATACAAGTCGTTGAGGGTGATGCGGAAGCCCAGCGGGTCGATGGCCCAGCCCCACTGGCTCTCCTGCAGGTAGGGATTCTTGGCACCGGCGAAGGCGTTGCCCTGGGTGCGCTCGACATCGGGATTGTCGGCACCGGCGGAGCAACGGGTGGAGTAGTAGCTAAAGCTGATGAAGTCGACGGTGTTGTCGGCCAGGATCTCGCGGTCCTCGTCGGTCATGCCCACATCGATGCCCAGACGCTCGAGCTTCTTGACGGCATAGGCCGGGTAATAGCCGCGGCTCTGGACGTCAACGAAGAAGTAGTTGTCCTGGTTGTCGAGCTGCGCCTGGCGCACGTCGCCCGGACGGCAGCTGTAGGGATAGTAGGTGCCGGCGGCGAGCATGCAGCCGATCTTGACCTCGGGGTCAATCTCGTGGGCGATCTTAGTGGCCCAAGCGCTGGCGACGAGCTCGTTGTGGGCAGCCAGGTACTCGACAGCCTCCTTGTTCTCGCCCTCCTCAAAGACCAAGCCCGCGCCCATAAACGGCAGGTGCAAGATCATATTGATCTCGTTAAAGGTGAGCCAGTACTTCACCAGGCCCTTGTAGCGGGTGAAGATCGTGGTCGCGAGGTTCTTGTAGAAGTCGATGAGCTTGCGGTTGCGCCAGCCGCCGTACTCCTTGATGAGGTGGATCGGGCAATCGAAGTGCGTGATGGTCACGAGCGGCTCGATGCCGTACTTCTGGCACTCGCGGAACACGTCCTCGTAAAAGGCCAGGCCGGCCTCGTTGGGCTCGGTCTCGTCGCCGTTGGGGAAGATGCGGGTCCAGGCCAGGCTCATGCGGAAGGTCTTAAAGCCCATCTCGGCAAAGAGGGCGATGTCCTCCTTGTAGTGATGGTAAAAATCGATGCCGGTCTGGGCGGGGTAGTAATAGCCGTCCTCGAAGTCGAGCATCTTGCGCTGGCCCGAGACCACCGCGTAGCGCTCGGAGCCGTGCGGGGCCACATCCACGTTGGCCAGACCGCGGCCGTCCACGTTGTAGGCGCCCTCGCACTGGTTGGCAGCCGTCGCGCCGCCCCACAGGAAGTCATTACGGAAAGCCATGCATCGATCCTTTCATACGCTGCTTGTCGTGGTTTCAGTATCCCCGCAAATGGGACACCGCTCAACGACAACAACGCAGGTCGACACTTCTTTTCGCACGCAGCCGCCCAACAACCGCCCACGCTTGACACTTTCTGATACCCGCAGTCCAAACCACCGCAAAGGAGGCCGGCACCTTTGTGGTGGTTTGGGGCTGGCGGTTCCACATGTCCGTCCTCGGACAGTAGGCAATTTGACTGAATAGGAAAAAAAGGAAAGAATAGGAAAAAAAGGAAAGGAGACTTATGACTGAAACCATCTTCTCCCCTTCGTTTGGAAATCGCCCATCCTATCTCGTTGGGCGAGGAAGTGTAATTTCAACATTCATCTCCGGCCTTGAACAGGAGGCGGGCAATCGAGACCGCGCCATGCTCATGCTCGGCCAGCGAGGAAGCGGCAAGACGGTTCTCCTGTGGGAGCTCGCCGATCGCGCTCGCAAGCTTGGCTTCGTCGTCGCCACGCCCACCGTTGCCTCCGAGGACATGCTCGAGCGCATTGTTGAAAAAATCCAAGAGGCGGGCGAGCCCTATGCCAACAAACGCCATCTCCCTAAACTTACGGGCGGCAGCCTGAGCGTCTTCGGTTTCTCAGCCGGCCTTGAGTTCACGCGCGACGTGCAGGAAACCAAGAGCTTCCAGTTCAAACTCACGCAACTGGCGCGCAAACTAACCGAGCAAGGACATGGCATCCTCGTCCTCATCGATGAGCTCCAGGCCAACTCGCCCGAAATCAGACAACTCGTCACCGCTTATCAAGAACTCGTCGGCGAGGGACTCAACGTCGCACTCGTTATGGCGGGCCTTCCGGGAGCGGTCTCGGCGACGCTTAATGACCGCGTGCTGACGTTTCTCAACCGCGCGCGCAAAGTCACGCTCGAGCCACTTTCAGTCGGAGATGTCGATACCTATTATCAGCGAGCTTTCGAAGAGCTCGGCCTTGATATCCCAAGCGATCTTCGGCTGGATGCCGCTCGTGCAACCCAAGGCTCGCCCTACATGCTGCAGCTCATCGGTTACAACATCGCCAATCGTTGTCAGGCAGGAGAATGCGTAACACAAGAGCAAGTCGACGGAGCCATCGAGGCGTCAAAGGTCGATTTCGAAAACGACGTGTGCGAAACGACGCTCGCCGCGCTCTCGGACCAAGACGTTGCGTTTCTCGCCGCAATGGCGGATGACGAAGATACCGTGTCGCGCATTTCCGATGTAGCCGAGCGCATGTCGGTCACACCCGACTACGCACAAAAGTATCGCCGGCGCCTTATCGACGCCGGCGTAATCGAACAGGCGCGCCGCGGCTACGTGCGCTTCGCTGTTCCTTATATGGCTGACTACCTGCGCAGTCAGCTGTAAGAAAACCACCACGAAAGGGACAGGCACCTTTGTGGCGGTTTTGACCGGTTTGTCTCGATCTGTAACAGATAGACTGTTAAAACCGAGCCTGGTGTTACAGATTGAGATTTTCGGGCAGCCCCCTGCAGTTTGTCTCGTTCTGTAACAGGTAGAGACGATTTTAGCTGTTAGATGTTACAGATTGAGACGAAGCGCTAGTCGCAGGTGATGTCGAGGTTCTTGCCGGTGAGGCCTACGTAGCCGCCTTCGGCTGCCTTGGGGCTATCGGCGTGGCAGAGGACCCACTTGTCGGCCTTCCAGTAGCAGTAGCTGTCACCGGCGGCGGGCATGTCGGCTGCGGCCTCGGGACGGGGACCGTTGGTGCCGGCGGGCAGCGCGACCATCACCTGGAAGCCGCCGTCGTCGACCATGCACGGCGTGTAGTGGAGCGTCGTGGCGTAGACCTCGACAAGCGTGCCGGCCGGCGCACGGAAGGCCTTGACCTGCGCGGTATCGAGCTTACCATCGACGATCTGCTCGCGCTTGGCCAGCAGCAGGATAAAGTCGCGGGCACCCAGGTTGAACTCGCTGGCGCGGTGATACTCCAGGCAGTTGAGCTGCGTATTGTGGCCATTGCACCAGCCAAGCTGAAAGGGACGGCCGCCGTACATGAGCAAACCGAGCGTGTCAGCGCCCTCGACCTGCTCCAGCTCGGGCGCGGAGGCCACGTACTTGCTGCCCTCGGGAATGGGCGTGGCGGCAAGTGCCTCGACGAGCGGGGCGGTCAAGCTGGAGGGTACGTCGTCCCACACACGGCCGTAGGACTTGAACTCGGGGTCGGTAACAGAGTAGATATGCATGTTCGCTCCTGTTCGTAAATGTGACTATATGAACATTCTAGAACAAACATATACGTTTTGACCGCTCGGCACGAAAAAGCGCCCTCGCAAAGAGCGGGGGGCGCTTCTGGTACAAGCGTTATTCCCGCAAGGGCCTTATGCCTGCTGATAGTGCAGGTGCTTCTCGTCGATATCGGCCAGGTCGCGGTCGAGATAGCGGCGCGCGAGCCAGTTTGCCATGGGGAGGTTCTGGTCCAGGTAGTTACCGCACTCCTCGGGAGCGGCTCCGGGGACATCACCATCAAAGTCGGCGACAAACTCGAACAGCTCACGCACGAGCGGCAGAATCTCCTCGCTCGTCAGCTCACCAAACACGACGAGATAAAAGCCCGTGCGGCAGCCCATAGGGCCAAAGTAGACAATGCGGCTCGACCACTCGGCATGATTGCGCAGGAACGTCGCGCCCAGGTGCTCGATGGTGTGGCACTCGGCCGTGTTCATGACCGGCTCCTTGTTGGGCGTGGTCAGGCGCAGGTCAAACGTGGTGACGGCAGCGCCGGTCGCCGGATCGCGGTCGATACGGCTCACATACACGCCGGGCTCGAGCAGCAGATGGTCAACGGAAAAACTCGCGATGCGCTCCATGGCAGATCCTCTCGGTAGTCAATTTGGGACGGGGCTCTTTTAGCTGGTTCGAATGGTCGCACCAATCATACCAGTCAAAAAAGCCCCATCCCAAATAAGCTACCTGGGACGGGGATCAATGAGTTTTTAATCCCCGTCCCAGAAAAATCATGCTAGGCAGTGTATGCAATTGTTGATTTGACAGCGTGGCGCCAGCCGGCGATCTTTTTGGCGCGTTCGTCGGCGGTCATGGCAGGCTCCACGATACCGCGGGCCCCATAGACGTCGACGACATCGCGCGTGTACATGCCCAGCGCAATGCCGCAGGCCCAGGCCGCACCCAGGCCGCTCATCTCGTCGTTGCTCGCGATGCGGATGGGCGAGCCAACCAAGTCACTCTCAAACTGCATCAGATACGCGTCGCGCGTGGGGCCACCGTCAACACGAAGCTCGGCCAATGCCGCGCCCGAATCCTCGACCATCGCATCGATCACGTCAAAGATCTGATAGGCAATCGACTCGTCGGCGGCCTTCACGAACTCCGCGCGACCCGTGGTGCGCGTCATGCCAAAGACGCAGCCCTCGGCGTCACTCGCCCAGTGCGGCGCGCCCAAACCGGTAAACGCCGGCACAAAGTAGACGCGGCTCGCCGGATTGGCGGCGTAGCACAGGTCGGTGACTTCCTCGGGGTTGTTGATGAGCTCCAGGTCGTCGCGCAGCCAGGTCTTGACGGCACCGGCGTAGCTCACGTTGCCCTCGAGCACGTACTCGGTCACGCCGTCCATACGCCATGCGAGCGAGCTCGAAAGCCCGTGCGAGCTGGCGACGAACTCGTCGCCGACGTTCATCATGACCGAGCTGCCGGTGCCATAGGTCGCCTTGGCCATACCGCGGCTGTGGCAGCCCTGCGCGAACAAGGCGGCATGGCTGTCACCCAGCACGCCGTGAATGGGCACGGGCGCCGGCAAAAAGCCGCCCAGGTCCGTCGTGCCGAACAGGCCATCGGAATCGGTCACCTGCGGCAGGCAGGCCACGTCGACGCCAAAGGCCTCGCATACCGGCTCGCTCCAGCAGCCACGGCGTAGGTCAAAGAGCTGCGTGCGGCTGGCGTTGGACCAGTCGCAGCGGAACCCCACGCCGCCCGTGAGCGTCCAGACCACCCAGGCATCGATGGTGCCCAGGCACAGCTCGCCCGCTGCCGCGGCCTCGGCAGCCGCGGGAACGTTCGCGAGAATCCAGGCCATCTTGCCCGCCGGATAGTAGGGCGAGAGTACCAGACCCGTCGTGTCGCGCACCAGGTCGGCCACACCCTCGCGCGTGGCCAGCTTGTCGCACAGCTCGCGGGCGCGGGCGCACTGCCACACCACGGCGTCGCACAGCGGCTCGCCCGTCGCGCGGTTCCAGGCAACGGTGGTCTCGCGCTGGTTGGAGATGCCGATGCCGGCAACGTCGGCCGGGTCGACCCCGGTCTCCTCCACCACGGCACGCGCCACGGCCAGCACGTTGGCGGCAATCTCGACTGGATCATGGCTCACCCAGCCAGCCTCGTTGACAATCTGGCGATGCGGGCGGTCGGCACGATGAATCAGATGGCCGCCCTCGTCCACCAGCAGCGCCTTGGTGCCCTGCGTGGATTGATCGATTCCGATGATGTATTTACTCATGTACTCTCCTGTCTCCCCCGCCGATTCAAAAACTAAAACCCGACGGACAAGGAGCGAGCGGCCACCAAGTGCCGCAGATTGCCGTGAGAGAGGAGCGCCGCGTACTTTGCGTACGCAAGCGACGGTTTGAACGGCAAGGTGCGGTGCTTGGCGGCCGCGCAGCGTCTGTGTCTACTAGTTGCCAAGGAACTCGGCGACCGTCTTGGCGATTCCCTCGCCCGTCAGGCCGTAGTGTGCAAAGACCTCGGGGCTCGTGCCGGTGATGACCGGCGCGTCGGGCAGGGAGAGGCACTTGACCGGACGCGGGCAATGCTCGCCCACCACCTGCGCGACCATAGAGCCCAGGCCGCCGAAGGGGCTGTGCTCCTCGACGGTCACGACGGCGCGCGTGGCACCGGCTGCCTCAATCACGGCCTCGGTGTCGAGCGGCTTGACGCAGTACATGTCGAGCACCGTTGCCGAGATGCCCTGCTCGGCCAGCAGGTCGGCGGCGTCCACGGCGTGGCGGACCATCTCACCGGTGGCGACGAGCGTCACATCGTTGCCGCGGCGAACCCAGGTGGCACGGTCCATCTGGAACGGGCACTCGTCCTCGGTATACACGTCCTCGACCGGATTGCGGCCCACGCGGATGTAAGCCGGCTTGTTATCGGCTATCAGGGCGCGCACGAGCTCGGCGGTCTGGAAGCGGTCGCTCGGCAGATACACGCGCATGTTGGGAATCGCACTCATAGCGGCGATATCCTGCGCGGAGTGGTGGCTCATACCCAGGGCGCCGTAGGACACGCCGCCCGAGATGCCGATGAGTTTGACGTTGGTGTTGGAGTACGAGACGTCGACCTTGCACTGCTCATACGAGCGCGTGGTCACAAAGGATGCCGGCGAGGCGGCCCAGGCCTTCTTGCCGCACGAAGCCATACCGGCGGCGATGCTCACCAGGTCCTGCTCGGCGATGCCGACCTCAACGGACTGCTGGGGATACTGATCGAAGAACGGCGTGAGCGATGCAGAGCCGCGGGAGTCGGAGCACAGGACGACGATATCCTTATCGGTCTTCGCGGCCTCGAGCAGCGTGTCGCAGATAACCTTGCGATTGGCGATCTTGTTAGCCATTGATGGCCTCCTTATGGGCAGCGAAATCGGCGATGATCTGGGCATATTCCTCATCGTTGGGCAGATGGTGATGCCAGGCGGCCTTGTCCTCCATAACGGGCGAGCCATAGCCCTTCACCGTGTTGAGGATGATGACCGTGGGCTTACCCTTGGTCTCGGCAGCAAGCGTCAGCGCAGCGTCGATGGCCTGGACGTCGTTGCCCGGAATGGACAGCACGTTCCACCCAAAGGCAGCCCAGCGCTCCTCCTGCGAATCCTGCTTCATGACGTCCTCGGTGCTGCCGCTAATCTGCAGGCGGTTGCGGTCCACGAGCGCGCACAGGTTATCGAGCTGGTAGTTTCCGCCGCTCATGGCGCCCTCCCAGACCGAGCCCTCGGCAAGCTCGCCGTCGCCCATGATGGTGTAGACGCGGTAGTCGCGGCCGTCCATCTTGCCGGCGAGCGCCATGCCCACGGCCACGGGCAGGCCGTGACCCAGCGAGCCCGAGTTCATCTCGATGCCCTTGAGCTTGTTGTTGGGGTGGCCGATGTAGGGGCTGCCGAACTTGGAGAAGCGAGCCTTGACGTCGTCGAGATCAAGATAGCCCTCGTGGCAGAGCACCGCGTAGTAGGCCTCCATGGCGTGACCTTTAGAGAGCACGAAGCGGTCGCGGTTGGGATCGTCGACGGTCTCGGGCGAAATGTTCAGATGGTTGGCGTAGAGGGTCATGAGGGCGTCGATCACCGACATGTCACCGCCGATGTGGCCGCCGGCGCCAGCCATGATGATATCGACGCAATCGCGGCGAAGGTCCCAACGCAGGGACTCAAGCTCTTCGATAGTTGCCATTTCTACTCTCCTCGCAGGTAGGCTTTAACGTCTTCTTCGATGGGGTCATACAGGTCGGGCTGGATGCCGATGTACTTGCACGCCTCGTAGAGCACCGGCACCACGTTGGCGTGAATAGCGACGCAGTGGTGGATGTAGGGGCCCTCGACGATCTTGGCCTCGAGGCGCTTGAGGTTGTCGACCTCGACCCACAGATAGGTGCCCATGCCGGCCGGGCCGTCGATGCCGTGGGCGTTGCCCAGCAGCAGCGAGTACTCGCCGTTGTCACCGTCAAAGCGGGCAAGGGTGAGGTCGCCGTGCTTGGCCTCGGCCGTCAGCGCGCCGGGGTGATCGAATGCCAGCGGGTAGGTGAGCTTGGGCTTGACGGCCGCGCAGCTGCAGGGCCAGGGGCCGCAGTGCTGCAGCAGCTCGCCGTTCTCGTTATCGGGATGGCGCACGGTCCAGTCGGCGAACATGCCACGGTGACGGCCCAGGTCGGCGGCCTCGACCATCAGTGCGGTGATGGCGCCATGGATATCGGTCTCGCATACGATAGGAATGCCCATCTCGTTGAGGATGGCGTTGGCGGCGCAGGGCATAATGCCCAGCTCGTCCTGAAGGGCGTTCCAGCACTGAATGGCACCGGCATTGCAGCCATACTTCTCGACCAGGCGCTTCATGGCGATGGCAAGACCGGCGACCGCGGGGACCTTATCCTCGGGGATGCAGATCTCAAAGCTGTCGTTGATGTGGGCAAGCATGGCGGCCATGGCCTGCTCGTCGGCCTGGGCGTCGCGCACGGCCTGGACAAGCTCGGTCATGGGGATAGGCGAAAGCTGGATGTTGAACTTCTCGAGCAGCTCGCCCTCGTTGCACATGGTGGACCAGAAATCGAACGGGCGGGTGGCCATCTGCAGGATGCGGGTGCGCTTGAAGGTCTTGACCACGTTGCACACGGCCAGGAAGTCCCAGACGCCGCGCTCGAACTCGGGGTCGGTCAGGCGGCAGTTGGTCATGTAGGTAAAGGGCACCTGGAAGCGGCGCAGGACCTTGCCGGTGGCGAACAGGCCGCACTGGCTATCGCGCAGACGGGTGCCGTCGGGCTCGGGGCGCTCGTCGCGCGGGCCCCACAGTAGCACGGGCAGGCCGAGTTCGCGGGCAAGGCGAGCGCAAACGTACTCGGTGCCAAAGTTGGCATGGCACAGCATGATGCCGTCGACGCCCTCGGCGCGGAACTTCTTGACGATGGGCTCGATGTGGCTGTCGTCGAACAGCAGGCCCTCGTCGTTGATGTCGTCGATATCCACGACGTCGACACCGATCTCGCGCAGGCGGTCAGCCGTCAGGCCGCGGTACTTAATCGCGTCCGGCGCGCTAAAGATACTGCGGCGCGTGGGCACAAAACCGAGCTTGATCTTATCCATGTACGTCCTCCCCTAGTCACATGTTCAGTAAACAGACGCATGTTTCGTTTTGTTCTGTTTACTAAATGTTTTACTCTTTTGTTTAGAAGTTTAACGCGAAATACCCGTAAACGGTAGAGAAATCAGCCTAAACGGTATGTAAACGTTCTGAACATACAAGGGGAAATCAGAACCACCCTTAAAAAGGGTGGTTTGCTCTTAGGGTATAACCCACGGGC
>CALEDY010000076.1 GCA_937949355.1 uncultured Collinsella sp.
GCCGGAGAGCACTTAATGTGCTCTCCGTGCGAGTCAGGACTGTCCGAGCAGGCGATCAAACCCCGCGCCCCACCCCGGCGAGTGCTCAAGGACCGGTGGCCTACAGGTGCGAGATAATCAGCTCCATCTTGCCCTCGAGCTCAATCTTGTCCACGGTGCTGGGCGCCAGTAGATGGCTGCCTTTGTGGACGGGGTCGCCGCAGACGGTGCCTTCGCCGTCGATGACCGACAGACACATGAAGGGCCAGCGCTGATCTAGGGTTTTGCTGCCGTCGACGCGCACGCGGTCGACGGTGTAGCAGGGGTTGGACTCGAGCTCGGTCACGCCGTCGACCTCGGGCGCGGTCACCGTGCCGTCGGTCGGAGCCTGAGCACCAAAGTCGATGCAGTCGAGGCTCTGCTCAATGTGCAGGGGGCGCAGCTTGCCGTCGGTGCCGGGACGGTCGTAGTCGTACAGGCGATACGTCACGTCGCTCGACTGCTGCGTCTCCAGAATCAGCGTGCCAGTCTTGATGGCGTGCACGGTGCCGGAGTTAATCTGGAAAAAGTCGCCCTTGTGAATCGGCAGGACGTTGAGCATCTCGTCCCAGCGGCCCTCTTCGATCATCTGCGCGGCCTCGGCGCGGTCATGCGCGCGCTGGCCGACGATGATCGTGGCGCCGGGCTCGCAATCCAGCACGTACCAGCACTCGGTCTTGCCCAGGCTGCCGTTCTCGTGCTCGGCGGCATACTCATCGTTGGGATGGATCTGGATCGAAAGGTCGTCCTTGGCGTCCAGAATCTTAATGAGCAGCGGGAACTCCTTGCCCTCGCAGTTGCCAAAGAGCTCGCGGTGCTCGGCCCACAGCCACGACAGCGTATGACCGGCGTACGGGCCCTCGGCAATCTGGCAGTCGCCGTTAGGGTGTGCCGAGATGGCCCAGCACTCGCCGATGGGTCCTTCGGGAATGTCATAGCCAAACACGGTCTCCAACTGGCGGCCGCCCCAAATCTTCTCGTGGAAGATCGGCGTGAGTTTAATCAAATCGGACATGTGCATACCCCCATCAGGTTGTGCGGGCGCCGTGCAAAACAGCTCAAAACGAGCACCCGCCAGATTACAAACTTAAGCCAACGTCACGTTGTGCAGTTCAAAACGGTCGCCGACGTTGCGCGAGATCGAGTACTCAAACGCGGCGCCGCTGTCCAAAAAGCCAATCTGGTTGAGCTCGAGCAGGGGAGAGCCGGGCTTGGTGTCCAAGCGCTCGGCCTCTTCCTCGGTTGCCGCCACGGCACGGATGGTGCGGTGGAAGCTCGAGATCTTCAGCCCGCATTGCTCGCGGATATAGCTGTAGACCGATCCGTACAGGTCTTTTTTCTTAAGACCCGGGATCAGCTCGAGCGGCATATAGGTGTACTCGATAACGATGGGCAGGCCATCGACCTCGCGTACGCGCACGATGTGATAGGCAAAGTCATCTTCGGCCATTCCCAGCTGGGTGGCAACCTCTGCCGGCGGATTGACGATCGAGAAATCGTAGACCACCGAGGCCACCTTCTCGCCGCGATGCTCGTAGGTAAAGCCCTGCGCGCGGTCGTTTCTGCCTTGGAAAAACGCTTTGCCGGGAAGCCCTGCGGTGTCTTTGACGTAGGTGCCCGATCCGCGACGGCTCGTGACCAAGCCTTCCTCGGTGATCTGCTCAATTGCTCGTTTGACGGTGATTTTGGAAACGCCATACAGCTCGCAGAACTCAACGACCGTGGGCAGTTTGTCGCCGGGCTTAAGAGCGCCATCCTCGATGCTTCGGCGGATATCTGCAGCTATCGCTTCATATTTAGGAATCATGGAACCCCCCTCCAACATAACTATCTATAAAAGTAAGTATAACCGCTAATAAAGCATACATATTGCTTCCAGTAAAGAAGTTCGAGAAAGAAAAAAGAAAAAGACGCTTTACTATAAGAATTAGAGCGCTATACTTTAGTCAACAAATGGGGTGCATCAATAAGGCAGCACCGACTGTTTGGGGACGGATTTGTTTTGGTGGGTCGGATATCCGGATAACCGGTGCGCGCCCGCGCTGGATTACCCGCCAAAGCAAACCCGTCTCCAACCGGAAGCTCAAAGACACGAAAGCGAGGACTTCGATGGCACAGTATCAACTGCCCAACGACTTCTTCTTTGGCGCGGCCATGTCCGGTCCGCAGACCGAGGGCCAGTGGAACCAGGGCGGCAAGCTCGAGAACTTGTGGGACACCTGGTCCATGCAGGACCTGGGCTCGTTCTATAACCGCGTGGGCTCCTATGCCGGCAACGACTTTATGGCCAAGTACAAGGACGACCTTCGCATCATGAAGGACCTGGGCCTGGATACCTATCGCACCTCCATCCAGTGGAGCCGCCTGCTCGATGCCGACGGCAACCTCAACGAGGAGGGCGCTGCGTGGTACCACGAGCTGTTCCGCGCTTCCCGCGAGGCAGGCCTGGAGCCGTTCGTCAACCTTTACCACTTCGATATGCCCACCTACCTCTTTAACCGTGGTGGTTGGGAGAGCCGCGAGGTCGTCGAGGCCTACGCGCACTACGCCGACGTCGCTTTCCGCGAGTTCGGTCAGGAGATCAAGTACTGGTTTACCTTTAACGAGCCCATCGTCGAGCCCGAGCAACGCTATCAGGAGGGCGTGTGGTTCCCGCAGCTCCACGACTTCAACCGCGCTCGCACCGTGCAGTACCACATTTCGCTAGCGCACGCACTGGCCGTGGCCAACTACCGCAAGGCCTATGACAAGGGCGCCGTTCGCGCCGATGCCAAGATCGGCATGATCAACTGCTTCACCCCGGTCTACACCAAGGAGAACCCCAGCGAGGCAGACCTCGAGGCCGTGCGTATGACCAGCGGCATCAACAATCGCTGGTGGCTCGACCTTATCACCAGGGGCGAGCTTCCCGCCGACGTGCTCGACAGCCTGGCCGAGGGCGGCGTCAAACTTCCGTTCCGCGCCGGTGACCAGGAGATTCTCAAGCAGGGTGTCGTTGACTGGCTCGGTTGCAACTACTACCACCCCACGCGCGTTCAGGCGCCGGCGAGCAAGATTGACCAGTACGGTCTGCCGCACTTTGCCGATGAGTATGTGTGGCCCGACGCCGTCATGAACAAGAGCCGCGGCTGGGAGATCTACCCGAAGGGCCTCTACGACTTTGGCATGGACTGCGCCAAGAACTATCCCGATCTTGAGTGGTTCGTTTCCGAGAACGGCATCGGCATCATGGACGAGTACAAGAACCGTGACGCCGAGGGGACCATCCAGGACGATTATCGCGTCGACTTTGTGCGCCAGCACCTTGAGTGGGTCGCAAAGGCGATCGCCGAGGGGGCCAAGTGCCGCGGCTACCACTACTGGGCCGTCATCGACAACTGGTCCTGGGCAAACGCCTTCAAGAATCGCTATGGCTTTGTCGAGGTCGACCTTATGGACGGCTACCAGCGTCGTCTTAAGAAGTCGGCAGCTTGGCTCAAGCAGGTCGCCACGACTCATGTGGTGGATTAACGATCGGACACTCAGCCTAAAACGGGCGCTCAGCCCCTGCGCAAACGCGCAAAAACAATGGCACATCTGGTGGCAGAGGGCGACAGACCACCGTGCGCATAGGAAAAGGCCGGATTTGAAAGTTAGGAGCAATCATGGCCAGTGACAACGGAAAGAGCTTCCTCGACAAGTTTGCCGAGGTCTCTGCGAAGGTGGGAAACCAGGTTCACCTGCGTTCCCTGCGCGATGCCTTCGCGACCATCACGCCGCTCTATATCCTTGCGGGTATCGCGGTTCTTATCAACAACGTCGTGTTCCCTCTGTTCCCGCTCGATGCAGCGGGTCTTGCCAACCTCCAGACCTGGGGCTCGGCAATCACCTTGGGCACCCTTAACGTGTCCGCCATTATCTTGGCTGGTCTGATTGGCTACAGTCTCGCCAAGAACGAGCGTTTCGATAACCCGCTTGCCTGCGTGGTTGTCGCAATCTCTGCCTTCGTCATCATGATGCCGCAGCAGATCACCGCCACGCTTGCCGCCACGAGCCCGCTGCTTACCGACAAGATCACTTCTGCCGAGGTCACCGGTGCCCTTTCGACCGCCAACACCGGCACCAACGGCCTGTTCTCGGCCATCATCATCGCCCTGCTCTCCACGACGCTCTTCATCAAGATTTCGGGCGTCGAGAAGCTCAAGGTTAAGCTGGGCGAGGGCGTGCCTCCCGCGGTCTCCAACTCCTTTAACGTCATGATCCCGATGCTGCTCAACCTCTCGATCTTCGCTGTCGCCGCGGCCCTGCTCGCCGTGTGCGCCGGCACCGATTTGTGCACCATCATCTCCACCTGGATTTCTAACCCGCTCAAGAGCATCATGAACGCCGGTCCGTGGGCCGTTATCCTCATCTACACCCTCGCTAACCTGCTGTTCTGCGTTGGTATTCACCAGTCCACCATCTCTGGCGCTACCGTCGAGCCGATCCTGACCATGCTCATCGTCGACAACATGGCGACTTTTGCCGCCGGTGGCACCATCCAGCCCGACCACTACATGAACATGCAGATCATCAACAGCTTCGCCCTCATCGGCGGCTCGGGCTGCACCCTCATGCTGCTGCTCGACACCTTCCTGTTCTCCAAGAACAAGGCTTCCAAGACCGTTGCCAAGATGGCCATTCTGCCTGGCCTGTTCAACATCAACGAGCCGGTCATCTACGGTTACCCCATCGTGTACAACCTGCCGCTTATGATTCCGTTCGTGCTTCTTCCCGACCTGTTCATCGGCGTCACCTATGGTCTGACCTGCGCTGGCATCATTAGCCCCTGCATCGCCCAGGTGCCCTGGACCATGCCTCCCGTCATCAACGCCCTGCTCGCTACGGGCTTTGACTGGCGCGCCGGCGTGTGGCAGGCCCTCGAGCTGGTCATCGGCATGGCTGTCTACCTGCCCTTTATGAGGATCTCCGAGAAGGCCATCGCCAAGCAGGAGGCTCTCGCCGAGTAGAACGCCTAAACGTTCGTTCTCCCTTTCACCTTTGCGGGCGCCGGTCCGCGGTGCCGGTGCCCGCAGCTCTCTCCTTGCGTATAAATGCAGGAGGCGGGCACAATAGCCGCAAGGAATAAAACCAGTCGTCGTCTGCGCGCCGCGCAGTTATAAGGAGGAAACCATGAAGAAGATCATGCTTTGCTGCAATGCCGGCATGTCCACGAGCCTGCTGGTCCAGAAGATGCAGTCCGAGGTCGCGAGCCGCGGTCTGGACATCGAGGTCGAGGCTCGCCCCATGAACGAGGCCCACGATCACCTGGATGATTGCGACATCCTGCTGCTCGGCCCGCAGATCGGCTACACCAAGGGCGACTTTGAGAAGGAGGCCGCCGGCCGTTTCCCGGTCGAGGTCATCAACATGGTCGACTATGGCCGCATGAACGCCGCCGGCATCATTGACCACTGCGTCAGCGTGATGGGCTAGGTGCAAAACATGGAGGATATGAACGAACTGCAGATGACCTGCTTCGAGATCATCAGCTATGTCGGCACCGCCAAGAGCATGTACATCAACGCCGTGCAGAAGGCCAAGGAGGGCGAGTTCGACGCCGCCGAGGAGCTCATTAAGCAGGGCGACGAGGCCTATAACGGTGGCCACGATGTTCACATGGGGCTTCTTAAGAAGGAGGCCAACGGCGAGCGTAACGGCGAGGCACCGCTGATTCTGCTGCACGCCGAGGACCAGATGGCCGGCACCGAGACCATGCGCGTCATGGCCACGGAGCTCATCGAGGTTCACAAACAGCTGCAGACGCTTAGGGCCTAGTCGGCGTTATCGCCGAGACGGACCGTGCGGTCCAACCGACAACACAGTCCCTTGCTCGGGCGCCGGGAGTCTCCGTCTCCTGGCGCCATTTTTCTACCAAGATTCATATATAGGGGAGATCGATCGTGAGACGGGGAATGGAGTACAACCCGCGTTATTACCAGATGCGCGAGTTCCAGCTCGAGCGCATGCTTGCAATTGTGCGCGCGAACCAGGATGCCGAGCCGGGTGGCGTGGTGTTCTTTGGCGATTCGCTGACGGAGTTTTGTGACGTGGAGCGCTGGTATCCCGGTATTGGCGCCTATAACTGCGGCATCGGCGGTGGCACCTCGCAAGAGCTTTTGTGGATGGTCGACGAGGGTGTGGTCAAGTACCGTCCGCGCGCCGTGGTGATTATGGTGGGCACCAACGACATGGGCAATACCCTCATGGGCTCGCCCAAAGACATCGCCTTCAACATTCGCGAGATCGTGGAGATGATTTTGGGCTGTCTGCCGGCGTGCCGCGTGCTCGTGTGCTCGCCCACGCCCTGTATCGAGCGTCTGGAAGGCAGGGCGAGCGGCAAGGATGTGCTGCGTTCTAACGACCTGCTGAGCCGGGTTTTGCCGCAGTGCTGCGATATGATCCGCGATGACCGGGTGGCTTTTGTTGACGTAGCGCCCGCCTTTTTTGACGAGGACGGACGCCAGCGTGAGGAGCTGTACCGCGAAGGCGACGGCCTTCATATCAATGATGAGGGTTATCGCGCGCTGACGGGGATTGTGCATCCGGCGCTCGAGGAGCTGCTGGCAAAGACGGATATGGATTAGGAGATAGCTATGAAGAACATTTTGCTTTGTTGCGGCGGCGGCATGTCGACGAGCCTGCTGGTGCAAAAGATGCAGCACGAGGCGGAGAGCCGCGGTCTAAAGATCGACATCGAGGCGCTTCCGGTGAGCGAGGCGTCCGACCATCTGGACGGCGTGGGCGTTCTGCTGCTTGCCCCGCAGGTGGCGTACGCGCGCGTGAATATTGAGGGCGATCTGGAGCGCGCGGGCGTGAAGCTTGTGATGCTCGACATGCTGGATTTCGGACGCATGAATGCGCCCAAGATTTTGGACCAGGCCATTACTGCTATGGAGGTATAACGTCCCGGAACGGCCCGTGCGCGGATGACGCGCGCGGGCCGTTTTTTATACGCAAGTTGTTTAAACATTCGCGAAAAATTGCGAGCTCGGCGGCGCGTTCTGTATGTTCGAGCGGTACCATACAGGCAATGTATGTGTCCGCGATTCTGTGCCGCGGACCCAATCCTCGAAAGGTGGGCTCCCATGGAACCTAAGCAGTACTACATCGGCATCGACGTCGGCGGCACTTCGGTTAAGGAGGGCCTGTTCGACGAGGATGGCAACCTGCTTGCCAAGGCCAGCGTGCCCACGCCTCCCATCGTCGACGCTGCGGGCTTTGCCGCGGTGACCGAGGCCATCGACCAGGTGGTCGCCAAGGCCCAGATTCCGCGCGCCTTTGTGGCGGGTATCGGCCTGGCCGTTCCGTGCCCCATCCCTGCCTCGGGCGATGCCAAGGTCAAGGCCAACATTGCCATCAACCTGCCCGAGCTGAGGATTGCCATCCAGGAGCACTGCCCCGATGCGGTCGTGAAGTACGAGAACGACGCCAACGCCGCTGCCATGGGCGAGGCCTGGCTCGGCTCTGCCAAGGGCGTGCAGAACGTGGTGATGGTTACCATCGGTACCGGTGTCGGCGGTGGCGTCATCATCAACGGCGACGTGGTGTCGGGCGTTGTGGGCGCCGGCGGCGAGATCGGCCACATGTGCCTGAATCCCGACGAGGAGCGTACCTGCGGCTGCGGCGGCCATGGCCACCTGGAGCAGTATTCCAGCGCGACCGGCGTGGTGAGCAATTACCTGGCCGAGTGCGAGAAGGCGGGCGTCGAGCCCATCGAGCTCACCGGGCCATCTGACTCCAAGGACGTGTTCCAGGCCTGCCGCGAGGGTGACAAGCTCGCACTGGCTGCGGCCGATACCATGGCCGACTATCTCGGCCGCGCCTTGGCGCTCATCGCCAACGTGGTCGACCCCGAGATGTTCCTGATCGGCGGCGGCGCCTCCGCCTCGGCCGACGTTTACCTCGACGCCCTGCGCGAGCACTTTAAGCAGTACGCGCTTTCCGCCTCGCGCGAGACACCCATCGAGGTCGCCTCGCTCGGCAACGACGCCGGCATCATCGGCGCCGCCTACGTAGCCCTGCGCGCCGCCGGCAAATAGCTGATGCAAGGGGGTCAGGTTACTTTGCACCAACATGGTGCAAAGGTGACAGACTTGGCCCCCAGGCTTGCCCCAAATTGCGCCGCGGCCCTTCTGTCTGCGAAGGCTCGGCGCCAGCGTGCTACCATAGCTACGTCCAAGTACACATATCAAGTGGAGGATATCCATGGCAAACGTTCTTGTCTTTGGTCACCAGAACCCCGATAACGACGCCATCATGAGCGCCGTCGTCCTGTCTCAGCTGCTCAACCAGGTTGAGTATGCCGGCAACACCTACGAGGCCTGCGCCCTCGGCCAGCTTCCGGCCGAGTCCGCCAAGCTGCTCGCCGACGCCGGTATCGCCGAGCCCCGCGTGATCGAGTCCGTCGAGGCCGGTCAGCTCGTCGTCCTCACCGACCACAACGAGTCTGCCCAGTCCGTCGCCGGCCTTAAGGACGCCACGGTCTTTGGCGTTGTCGACCATCACCGCATCGGCGACTTCGAGACCGCCGGTCCGCTGCACTACATCTGCCTGCCCTGGGGCTCCAGCTGCACCATCGTCACCAAGCTCGCCGGCGTGCTCGGCGTCGAGCTTTCCGACGTTCAGGCCAAGCTGCTGCTCTCGGCCATGATGACCGATACGCTCATGCTCAAGAGCCCCACCACCACCGATGTCGACCGCGCCGTCGCCGCCAAGCTCGGCGAGCAGGTGGGCGTCGACCCGGTCAAGTTTGGCATGGAGGTCTTCCTTACCCGTCCGTCTGGCTCCTTCACCGCTGCCGAGATGGTCGGCAACGACATCAAGATGTTCGAGCCCGCCGGCAAGAAGCTGCTCATCGGCCAGTACGAGACCGTCGACAAGACCCGCGCGCTCGGCATGATCGACGAGATCCGCGAGGCCATGCGCGCCTATGCCGCCGAGAAGGGTGCCGACGGCATCGTCCTGTGCATCACCGACATCATGGAGGAGGGCTCGCAGGTCCTGCTCGAGGGCGAGACCGAGGCCGCTCAGAAGGGTCTGGGCATTGCCGACGAGCACGACGGCGTTTGGATGCCGGGCGTCCTCTCCCGCAAGAAGCAGGTCGCTGCCCCCATCATGGCCGCCTGCTAGGTTCTTTTGACCTAACACCGACGACCGGATCGCGGACGCCCCGCGCTCCGGTCGTTTTTTGTGCACGGCGCTGTGTCGTCTAATGGACAGGCGCGCCCGTGCCGTTGAGCAAATAATGTTCAACCTGTGGTTCCGCTTTCCGGCCGCGCCTGCGCGGTATCTGTGCAGGGTAGGCTAGATGCAAGCGTAATACGTCGGAGCGCGGCGCCGCCACTTGGGCGGGCCGTGCTTTTTTAAGACGGGAACCTTCCCGTGAAAGGAGCCGCCCATGGCAGCACCCGAGCAGCTGTTCAACGTTCGTGAGCGCAAGCGTTTCGAACGTCACGACATTTGGGAGCGCATCGCCGAGAACGGCACGATTTCGGCCGCCGTCATGGTCTTCGCCGCCATCGCCGCCGTTATCTGCGCCAACACCGATGCCTACGAGGCCATCCATCACTTTTTGGAGACCCCGCTGTACGTGGGCCTGGGGCATTTTACGGCCGGCCTCACCGTCGAGCTTTTCGTCAACGACTTCCTCATGGCGATCTTCTTTTTGCTGGTGGGCATCGAGCTTAAGTACGAGATGACAGTCGGCGAGCTCAAAAACCCGCGCCAGGCCATGCTCCCCATGCTGGCCGCCGTAGGCGGCGTCGTCGTTCCCGCCTGCATCTACCTGATCTTTAACCATGCCGGCGCTCGCAACGGTTGGGCCATCCCCATGGCAACCGATATCGCCTTTGCACTGGGCGTGCTGTCGCTTTTGGGCAATCGCGTGCCCAACGGCGTGCGCGTGTTCTTCTCGACGCTCGCCATCGCCGACGACCTGATCTCCATCGCCGCCATTGCCATCTTCTACGGTCAGAGCCCCAACCCGTTTTGGTTGGGCGCCGCCGCGGTTGTGACCTGCGCACTCGTGTGGCTTAACAAGACGCAGCACTACCGCTTGGCTCCGTATACGGTGCTGGGTCTGGTGCTGTGGTTCTGCATGTTCAAGAGCGGCGTGCATGCCACGCTCGCCGGCGTCATCCTGGCCTTTACCATCCCGGCCAAGTGCGGCGTTAAGCTCGACAGCCTGACCGACTGGCTGGGCGAGTGTCTGCCGCTGCTCGACGACCGCTACGACGACGAGGCGCACATCCTGGGCCAGCACGACTTTACCGTCTCGACCACCAAGGTCGAGCGCGTCATGCACCGTGTGACCCCGCCGCTCATCCGTATGGAGCGCCTGATCTCCACGCCGGTCAACTTTGTGATCCTTCCGATCTTTGCGTTTGTCAACGCGCAGGTTCGCCTGGTGGGCGTGGACATGAGCACGCTGCTGACCGATCCGGTGACGCTCGGCGTGTACTTTGGTATGCTGCTGGGCAAGCCGATTGGCATCTTTGGTATGACGTTCGCGCTGGTCAAGCTTAAGGCTTGCGAGCTGCCGCACAACGTCAACTGGCACATGATCGCCGGTGTGGGCATTCTGGGCGGCATCGGCTTTACCATGTCGATTCTCATCAGCGGCCTCGCCTTCCCGACGGCCCAATTCGAGGTCCTGGCCGCCAAGGCCGCCATCCTTGCCGGTTCGGTCACCGCTGCCGTAATCGGCATGATCTACATGAGCGTGGTCTGCAAACATCCCTCGCCCAAGGACGAGTAAAAGCGCAAAAACAGGGGCTGGACATGCCTCGGATACCCTCGTGTGCAAAAAACGCCGTTTGTGAGTACTGTCACAAACGGCGTTTCATTTTATGCACGAAAAATAATAGACACAATCATGTTATCTGTACAATAACGAGTAATCGTTTGACTACAGTTTGGCGACAGATACCGCCCGGAAAGGATATTCAGGCGCAAAAATGCTGATTTGGGACCCGAATCGCTGCCACTAAAAAGGTAACAGTACTCATATTTGCCCTTTTTTGCACACGGGCCCTTTTGTTGCGCGGTTTTACCAAACCGCGCAACTGCTCGACGCTGCAAGCGACCCTAAGCGGCAATCTGACGTTCAATTTCAAGGGCGCGACCAGAAGGTCAGCGCCCTTTCATTTCACGTCACCTTGCTCGCTTAGGGTCGTTTTCGCTGGCGCTGCCAAAACATCGGCGTTAACCTAGTCGTTTAAGAACGTCCCCAATAACTAGGTTTATTCCACGGTGCCGTAGACGGCGCCCCAGCCGTGGGCGGCTAAGGCCGAGTTGAGTTGGTCGCAAAGCGACTGGCGGTCGTAGTAGCCGGGCGGCAGCAGGTTGACGATCTCCATGAGGTCGGGTGCCAGGTCCAAGATCTCGGCTTGCACAATCAGGTCCAGGCGGTCGATGGCGTGGCGGTTGTAAAACAGTCCGTCGACCAAGCGTTGCAGGTCGCCGAATTCTTCGGCCTGAAACGAACCGTATTCCATATTGCCTCCTTGGGCGAGCCGCGCAGCCCTGCGGGCTCACGCGGTGATGTCGTAATTCATTGCGATGGACTTAATCTATCACGGCTTCATAACGTTGCGGCGGTGGCGGTCTATACTTAGACGAACTGCAACGTACCGCTTCGCGAAAGGTCGCACCCCATGCAGACGATCTACCAGAAGATGGAAACCACCGAACTCGATGCCGCCATCGAGGCACTTAAGGCCGAGGTCGCCGAGGTCAAGGCCAAGGGCCTGGCGCTCGACATGGCCCGCGGCAAGCCGTCGCCCGCCCAGGTGGACATCTCGCGCCCCATGCTCGATATCCTCAATGCCGACGCCGACTTGCACGACGGCAACGTCGATTGCTCCAACTATGGCTGCTTCGAGGGCATCCCCTCGGCGCGTAAGCTGGCAGGGGAGTTCTTGGGCTGCCCCGCCGAGCAGACGCTCGTGCTGGGTTCGTCGAGCCTGCTGATCGAGCACGACATCGCCGGCATGTTCTGGCGCTGCGGTTCGTGCGGCAACGAGCCCTGGGACGCGTACGAGGCTGCGCACGACGGCAAGAAGGTCAAGTTCCTGTGCCCCGTCCCCGGTTACGACCGCCACTTTGGCATCACCGCCGACCTGGGCATCGAGAATATCCCCGTCGCGATGACCGACAACGGTCCCGACATGGACGAGATCGAGCGCCTCGTCGCCGCCGACGATTCCATCAAGGGTATCTGGTGCGTGCCCAAGTATTCCAACCCCACGGGCGTCACCTTTAGCGAGGACACCGTGCGCCGCCTGGTCGAGATGCCCACGGCTGCGCCCGATTTCCGCATCTTCTGGGATAACGCCTACTGCGTGCACGACCTGTACGACGAGACCGACGAGCTCGCCAACATCTTCGACCTCGCCCGCGCGGCGGGCACCGAGGACCGTGTGGTAGCCTTCGCCTCGACGTCCAAGATCACCTTCCCGGGCGCCGGCATCGGCTTTATCGGTGCAAGCCCTGCAGTCATCGCCGAGTTCTCCAAGCGCCTGAAGGCCGGCCTGATCAGCGCCGACAAGCTCAACCAGCTGCGCCACGTGCGTTTCCTTCCCACCCTCGAGGCGGTCAAGGGCCACATGAAAAAGCACGCCGAGTTCCTGCGTCCGCGCTTTGAGGCCGTCGAGCGCAAGCTCACCGAGGGCCTGGGTGACACGGGCTGCGCTACTTGGAC
Source organism: uncultured Collinsella sp. (assembly GCA_937949355.1). GTDB lineage: Bacteria > Actinomycetota > Coriobacteriia > Coriobacteriales > Coriobacteriaceae > Collinsella. Next base: position 12,740 of record CALEDY010000076.1, read on the forward strand.
GCACCCTCGCGGCGGTTACTTTGTGAGCTTCGACGGTCCCGAGGGCTCGGCTCAAAAGGTTGCCGCGCTTTGTGCCGAGCTGGGCGTTAAGCTTACGCCGGCTGGCGCCACCTGGCCCTATGGCAAGGACCCGCGCGACACCAACATCCGCATCGCGCCGAGCTACCCCACGGTCGAGGACCTGGAGGCTGCGCTCGACGTGCTGGTGCTGGCCGTTAAGCTCGTCGCTGCCGAGCTGGCGCGCGCCGAGCGCGCATAGCACGCACGACCACGCACTATCCGCACCCTTAATACACTAAAGGAGCGTATACATGGATTTGGGTATTTCCACCAACCCCACGCCGGAGCTCTACACCATTAAGGTGACCGGCGAGATCGATATCTCCAACGCCGACAGTCTGCGCAACGCCATCGACTTGGCGCTTGAGCAGCCCACCGAGGCCGTTGAGCTCGACTTTGCCCAGGTGAGCTACATTGACTCGACGGGCATTGGCGTGCTGGTGGGCGCTGCGCACCACGCGGCCGACCATGGTAAGCGCTTTAGCTGCGTCAACGTGCAGTCCCCGGTGATGCGCGTGGTCCAGCTGCTGGGCGTCGACCAGGAGATTTCGATCACCGCGGCATAAGCTTTCGTCCCAAAAAGGGCTGTGTCGTTTGGCATATGTTTGTGATGCGCTCGGACGTTTTGGCGTCCGGGCGCTATACTTGACCGAATGAATAGACGAGTTCCGGCCGAATGGCGCGGTGCGGGCTCGACTCACATCGAGCCTTGGAGGTATGTGTGTTTGGTATTGGAGAGGGTGAGCTCGCGATCATCCTGGTCTTCGGCTTTTTGCTGTTTGGCCCGGATAAGCTCCCGCAGATGGGCCGCACGATCGGCCGTGCCATCCGTCAGTTCCGCGAGACGCAGGAAAAGATGACGGCCGTTGTTCAGTCCGAGATCATCGATCCGGTGACCGAGGCCGCCTCGGCGCCGGTCAAGCCCAAGAAGGCCGCAGCGGCCGATGACGATTCCGATGCGGACGAGGATGCCGCCGAGACGGCTGCGCCCGCCAAGAAGGAGACCTTTGCCGAGCGTCGCGCCCGCCTTGCTGCCGAGAAGGCCGCAAGCGAGGGTGCCGCCGAGGGCGAGCCTGCTGCCGCGGAGCCTGAGGCCGAGGGCGCCGAGCCCGCCGCCGAGTCCGAGGCTGACGCCGCCGAGCCCGCTCCCGCTGCTGAGCCGGAGCCGGAGCCCGAGCCGGCAGAGCCCACGACGGCTGACCTCTACGCCCGTCGTCCCCGCAAACGTAAGGCCGTCGTCGACCAGCTCGCCCGCGAGCTCGAGGCCGAGGACGAAGCCGCTGCCGCCGACGCCCCGAAGGGAGGCGATGAGTAATGCCTATCGGACCTGCGCGTATGCCGCTCTTCGACCACCTGGGAGAGCTTCGTCGCCGCCTGACCATCGTGGTTGTGTCGGTGTTTGCCGCAGCCATTGTGCTGTATTTCGCCACGCCCGTGGTGCTCGACATCTTGAAAGACCCCATCCGCTCCTTTGTGCCGGACGGTAAGTTTTACATCACCACCACGCTCGGCGGCTTTGGCCTGCGCTTCTCGCTGGCCATCAAGATGGCCGTGGTCATGTGCACGCCCATGATCATCTGGCAGATTCTGGCATTTTTCCTGCCGGCACTGCGTCCCAACGAGCGCAAATGGGTCGTGCCCACGGTGCTCGCCTCGACGGTGCTGTTCTTCCTGGGCGCTATCTTCTGCTACTTCATCATCATTCCGGCAGGCTTTGAGTGGCTCATCGGCGAGACCTCGGCTGTCGCTACGGCGTTGCCCAATCTGGAGGACTACATCAACATGGAGCTGCTCTTTATGATCGGCTTTGGTGTGGCGTTTGAGCTGCCGCTCATCATCTTCTACCTGTCCGTTTTCCACATCGTGTCCTATGCCGCCTTCCGCAGCGCCTGGCGCTATGTGTACGTTGGCCTGCTCGTGGGCTCGGCTGTGATCACGCCCGACGGCTCGCCCGTCACCCTGGGCCTTATGTACGGCGCCCTGC
>CALEDY010000077.1 GCA_937949355.1 uncultured Collinsella sp.
AGCTGTGATTTGTTCGAAGCCAGGTTGGATTCGTACATCTTCCGGATAAGTTCTTCCTGACTCGTCGCCGTTGGGGTCTTGTAGCCACTCAGGCTGTCAAGAGACTCGCGGTACCGGTCCCAGAGGGATTTGCTGCTGGCCTCGCCGGTCGGGCCGGTGGATTCGCCGTTGGCCGGTGCCTGCGGCGTGTTCTCCGTACCGGCTCCGGCGGCAGGGGCCTCGGTGCTGGCTGGCTGGTTTGCAGCAAGGGCGGCACTGGTCGTGGCGATATTGCCGCCCTGCCTCTGCTGGCTCTGCGTCTGCTGCTTGTAGGCCTGCTTCAGCAGTTCTTCAGTTGTCGGCATGTGCTCACCTCACAAACTCAGATGGAAACAAAATCGTTGCTCGACCAATCAGCGCTTGCGCCTGCCTCGCCCATCCAGACCTTGGTCTCGCCGCTGTAGGTGTAGTAGGCATTCTGGATGAGCGACATGCCCGCCTTCCACACGATGGGATTGTCCGCCGTGCCGAACTTCACGGCCTGCTCCACGTACTCCTGCCGGACGAGGATATCATTGACGTAGGTATTCCGCCAGTCAAAGCCCAGCTTGTCCGACTGCGTGACGGTCGAGGTGATGCCGCCTGCGGCCTGCACCAGCTTGCCATCCGTGATTGCTTTCTTTACCTGTGCAAGTTTAGCCTCTGTCATATGCCGCCTCCAGTTCCGCCAGCAGATCGCTGGCCGTTTTCTTTCCCATCTTGCAGGTGCACGTGCCGTCCCGGTTGTCCGTGATGGATCCCGCCACGCAGTAGTCGGCGTTATCCCACTCCTGCACGTATTCCTCCGTCTGGCCGGTTTCCTGGCCTTTTTCGTCCAGCTTCGGCACCTGCTCCCGCTGCACGATGGACCAGCTGAGGCCGTCCACGAACAGCGCCGCCGCTGCCGCATAGCTGATTGTCAGCGTGACGGCTTTACTCTCGCGGCCGCCCCAGTCCCGGTCTGCCATCTTCCCGGCAATCTCCGCCGGGTATTCCGTTCCGTTTGCTTTGAAATAGATCATATAATTCTCCTTTACTTCGCAATCGAATATGTTCCGTCAGGGTTCTGCTCAACTACCAGCGTCCCCGGCAATGTGAAAGCGGGGCGGGAGCCGTACCTGTTTCTGGCTTCGTGGTAGCGTCCGAAACTTCCGTCGGTGTCCAAGTAGTACACGCTTTTGCTGTTGATCGTGTACGGGGTGCGCGTCCACTGCGTAACGGCTATGCCATTGCGGTGGGCAATGGCAAGCTGACTGCACACCGCAGGGGCCAGCGCTGTGCCCTCTGTGTTGGCATAGCTTTCGGATTTTCCCAGCTCTGTAACAGACAGCAGGAAGACTGCACACTGGAGTGTGGTCACGGTGTTGTTGCCTTTGCCGGGGGTGTAATAGAACGTTGTCTTGCTGATCGCAGCCTGGATGTCAGCGTCCAGCAGTTTGAGCCAGGTGTTGTTGAGCCAGGTGTCTATAGAGCTTCCGGAGAATTTGTTGCCTAAGCTGGCGAAAACGCGTTCGTCATAGCAGTCCTTGCGGACCAACAGTGTCCGGCCTGCGCCATTCAGCCCGCTCTCATAGTCGTGCTTTGCAATATAAAATGGCACGAGGCTGCCACTTTCATTGAGCATCAGAATCTCGCCCGGCGTTGTGTCCGCCAACAGGATGCCGGAGGAAAGGGGGATGCTCATTTTCGTTCCGGCCACTTCTGCCGTACCCCCCGATTTGGTATTTCGTTCCAGCAATCAGGACGCTGCCGCCGATGATCTTGTACGCCGTGTTGCCAATCAATGTGTGATGTGTTGCCATGGTTTCCTCCTTATGCCAGCGTCAGGGTGACTGAGCCAATCATCGTCATCCCTAATTTTTTTACCGCCAATGCAATGTTCACATCTGCGTATAGCGTGTATTCGTGCGGGGACTTGTAGCTTTCCCCTTCCACCGTAACCTTTGCCGTTCCTTGCATGCTGCTGGCGCTTAATGTAATTCTTTCTCCCACATCCGCTTCTAAAGTTGTTGCGCTGACATATTTGGTTCCTTTGTACGTCACATATGCCAGTGATTCGTTTCCGTTTCCGGTGATTGTCACCTTGATTTTCTTCGAAAACGCAATCGTCTGCGCTGTTCCGGCCACCAGCGCTTTGCCCTGCTTCTTGGCATAGCTGGTGCCGTCGATCAGATCTTTCCCGCCCTTGATGGTGTAGGCCGTGCCGCCGATGAGTGTTTTGTGCGCCATAGCCTCACCTCATTCATACTGCCAGGCAATGCAGCCGTTGACGGAGGGCGTGGTCTCGGCGGAGTTCAGAGATTGGCCGCGCGCCATATAATCGGTATAATTTGTATCGTCCTCTGTCACAGCTGTTGTCCGCCCTAACTTGGCATTGATTGCCGTTTCGTCGGTACCAATCATCTTAGGAAATAAGTCAAGCATAATGCCCTCCTCAAATCAGAATATACGCACAACTCAGATCCAGTGTTGGCACACTCTTGCACGAGAAGGTAATACCTTCTTCGTTTGTGCTGAACACCTTTACGCCGCATTTTGCCGCCTCCTGCCACTGCTCAACCGTAGCCGACGTATCAAGGCCAACCGCATCATTACGTCCAGTGCCTTTCGTAATGGAAACCGTCTGCTTATTCTCCGTCCAGTTGGCCGCATAAAGAATAAACGTTGCCCCAACCGATTTATCAGCTTTGTCGGCAATCTTCGAAATTTCTTTATCCCGATTGGCATTACTGGTGTTGATTGCAGAAATCGCGTTCGTGTTCTGGTTTGTTGCCTGCACATTCTGAGCCACAATCTGCTGCAGCGAAGCAACAGCCCCTGCGGCATTCCCACCAGAGGCAATTGCATCCTGTACCGTCTTTGTAAGCTTTTCCATGCCGACTGTATTATTCGGAATACTGCCAGCAGCAGCACTTGCCGCCTGCTGCTGCACATTTTCAATTGCGTCTTGAATGGTATCGGCATTGATTGCCGCAGTTTTCTCGAATGGGATTTTCGACGCAATAAGCGCCGGTAGAAGAACTCCGTTGATATAGAGCTGTAGCAGCAGCCCGGCCTTATCAAATTCCGCTTTCAGCTGTTCCGCAGACAATCCGCCAATATCATTCGGATAATCATCCAGTTTTGCAATGATATTCAGATCAGTTTCAAATGCCGGAATGCTCATTCACGCCACCCCCGTTTCATTGAGCGCTCTTTGCAATTCTCCGTAGCCGCTGCCGCCATTGACCGGAATCTGCCCGGCCTGCGGCGTTTCAGGCATAATGTTGCTGTTGGTTGCGCCCTGGTTCATCTGTGACATAGCTTGATTCCCTTTTAGCTTGTCAATCAGCTCCTGCCGTTTGGATACATAGCCTTCCGGAATCCGTTCCAGATAGTCTACCAGTTCGATCTTGCCCTGCATCAGCAGATTGTCCAGCGTCTGCACCGTCGTAATTTCCGACCAGTACGCCGATGCGCCGACATCGAGTTTCAGAGACAATGGGATCTTATTTAAAATATCGAAATTGAATGGTGTATTGAAGTCCTGTTCCGGCAGCGTCATTCCGAGCGGCTGCGAATTGAGCTGGTTCTTTGTCAACATCTTCACCTGTACATACCGTGTACCATAGTACACGCGCATGTTGTCGAGGTAGATGCGGCCCAGATCCTCAATGGATTCATACATGTTGAGCTTCACCAGCTCGAGCGGCGCGTTGGACGCGCGCTGCAGGGCCACGATGGCGGAAGTATTGTCCGGCCGGGTATCGCCGAGGGCCGCGTCAGACGCGCCCATGAAGTTCTGCGTATAGTTAATGGCAGAGTCGATGAACTGCGAGACCTGCGGGCTGATAGTTGCCGGATCAAGGATTTTTGCTACGTTGTTGACGTCGCCGCCGTTGATACCGATGGCCGCGCCGACTCTGCTGTCCCAGCGCGGCACGCGCGTCTTATCGTAGACGATCTTCGGGAACGCCGTTGTCATGAGCGACAGCATCGACATGGCGAATAGCTTATTAACAAAAATCTGATTGGGGATCAGTTCTCCGACGAGTGCCTGTCCGTGGTAGCAGTCCTGCACGTAGTCCCACGGCATCCACGTAATGGGATAGAGCTTCAGCTCCGTATCCTTCTCCGGCTCGACTTCTACATCCTTTGTACACTGATAGCTATGTATCGTTCCTGTTTCTTCATCCTTCCAGAGGTACACAATCAGCGTGCAAAGCTTATCCTGCAATGTGTCCATCTGATTGCAATAGTCCTCTGCGTCAGGGCGTATTCGTTCAATATCGTCCTTCTTGACGCCGTTGCGCTTGGCAATGCGCCTGACATCTTCCACCATTAGGCGGCGCGGAATGATGATATAGGGCTGCGTCTGTACGCGCCGGTCATTTGGATTCCCAAACAGAACGCGTGTGTTCTCAATAATTTCCGTGACGATATCGCCCTTGGCCTCCTGCCCAGTCTCGATATCAGGGTCGAAATAGGTATACGTCGCACCGTCGCCGTCGACGGCTGCGTTCCTCATGAACTGGCGCGTCAGCGTGACGATTTTGTTCCGCTCGAAAATCGCTGCAAACTGCTTGTTCATAACGTCAGCAACTTTTTCAAGGTCGCCGAGGGAATACATGCTGGTAGAGCCGAGTGGGGAAGCCTGCATGGACAAATTATCGCTGGAGATTGTGGCAATCTGAAAAAGCGCGACGCGCTTCAAAAAGTTAAAAACCGGCGTCGGAAGGCCGTTGGACTCAACACCTTCCCACTGTTTCCCAATAAAGAAGTTTTCGTTTTTCTGAACCGTGTCGTAAAGCTTCAGCTGTGTATTGACCTGTACGCCGCGGTCGTATCTACGGTACGCCTTCTCCGGCGTCATTTTTTCTTTCATTGTCTGTCACCCTGCGGCATACCGTTGTATCCAAGAATATTTTGCATGCCGTCCATCATCTTCTGCATTTGCTCCTGCATCCGCCGTTCTTCTTCTGAAACATCTGGCTGCTTTTCCTCTATTCGTTTTAGCGGTTCATGAGCCGCAGGATTACGTAGGACTACAAGCACTGTTGCAGCACCCACAGCAATCTGGCAGAGTAGAATCAAAATCTGCAGAATAAAGTTTAACGTTGTTTCCATGGTTCCCTCCTATTTCACATTCCCGGTATAACGTACCTTCTGGTCAATGCCAAGAACCGTAACATCCCCAGAGCTGCTGCCGCTGGTAATGACGATTTTGTAATACACAAATTTCTTGACTTTCAATTTAATGCGTTCGATTTGTGGAGAACGGTTCGTCAAGAAGGACCAGTGCACAAAGCTTACATGATCGAAACCTGAAAGATTCGAAGAAACTTCTTTCTCTGTATAATCGCTTTTCTTATCGGACCGGGCAGAAATGAAAATCCGTGCGTTTGTCGCCGGCTTCATAGATACCCAAATAATTGAGCTAGTTTTTCGTTTGAAGTCTGCGTTGAATGACATATTTCCGGATTCGTACCTGGACTGAATCTGGTTCCCATCATCGGAAGTATATATATGATCGAAGTCGACGAGCTGTCCGTTAGAAAATCCAAGATACATAGCTGTTCCGTCTGTACAGGCGCAAACAGCCGGAAGCCCAGTGAACATATACCAGACATTGATCTCGTAATTGTTGACAAGTACAGTTCCGTCATCGTCGTTCAAAAACACAAAATACTCGTGCGTCATGTTGTTGTCGAAGGTGAAGATCTTCGACACGTCCGCGCTGTTCATAGTCTGCTGTACGCGGGCAGAGATGTTTCTCGCGTTGCGCTCGTCGGCATACAGCGTCGTCGCCAGCCGCCATTCGAACACGTTTCCCGCGCAGATCGAGCGCGGGTAGTTGTTGACCAGCTGCACTTGCCCGGGCGCTTCGTTGCCGATCTCTCTGTGAATAGGCACGGTGTAAAAGCCCGCTGTCGTGCTGCCGTCCTCAAGTGTAATGGCGGAATAGCTGGTGGCATAGACCGCCTCCGGCTTGAACATCAGCAGCTTCGAGTAGTGCCGGGACATGGCGGTGATGGGCGTGTTGGTCGTGCCGATCTGTACCTCGTACAGGTCCGGGAAATACTCCGCGCTGGCCTCGCCGTTTTCCGTCACGCCGCAGTAATACGCCTTATTGCTGCCGTCGCCGTACAGAAATACACGCGTGTCAGAAGATCCATTGAAAAATTCACTGAACCGCATTTTTTCAATCTTTTCGCGCAGCGTATTAGCCACGTTGTAGAAAATTTCCACATTATTGCTGCCTTGTGCCGGTGCTTCTTCGAACGTTACAGTCCCTTCCGTCTTATCGACCGTGAATCCTGCTGTCTTTTCTGCTTTCTCTACAAACACAAAATCAATGCTCGTGACGTTCTTCTCCGGCAGCTGGTAGACCTTCGACGTGCCGTCAGCAGAGAAGCGCACGCGGCGCTTCCCCGTCAGCATATTTACTGGTTCCAACGTTGTTCCGCCACCACCAGGAGCAGAAGCCGTTACGACAATCGGCACATACCCGCTCACTGTATCAACGTATCCAATACCGTCCCATACCAGATATTCAGAGCCATTCAGGATATAGAGTTTATCTCCAAAACCGAAAAATGTTGTGGGCGCATCAAGAATGTCACCGATGTTCTCTGCACCATTTTTCGTAATATTCCAAACCGCACCGTCGGCCGCACAGACGGTCACCTCGCCGCCTGCAACGTAGCCATGCCACATGCCGCGGATTCCTCCGTTAAAGGAATGCAGCGTGTTATAACCCGGCCTGACGCGCAGATGATATTCACTTGTAATTTCAAAGTTCTTCAAAATGGACGCTTCGCCCATTTTGAGCTGAGTGTCACCGTCAGTGGACTCGTTAAGTCCAAGAAATTTTTTGATTGTAAAGATTTTGCTGTCGTCTTTAGTGGAAATTGTAGCCATGGTTATTACCCTCCAAGAAAAGGGGTGCATTGCTGCACCCCTTATTCCGTGGTATCTCAATTTTCTTTCTCTGCAAGATCAGACCAGAACATACCGGTCTTGGTCGCCGCAGCGCGGACAATGTCACCTGCCGCAATCGTCGGCTTGGCAGACGAACTGTAGGTTGCCGCAGTCTCGGAGAATCGCGGATCGGATCCGTCGGTCGTGTAAATCATCGTCTCACCATCTACTCCAGTCAGCGTAAGGGTGTTGCTGGAGATTGCGATTGTCGGCTTGGTGCAAACCGTACTTGCGGCGCAGGCAACATAGATGCCGGCAGCCATTGTTGGCTTGACAAATGCATCGTACATAACACGGCCTTCGACGAGATTGCCGCTGATCCCGGGAACATCGGTGTGGATCTTGTAATCCTTCAGCTTCATCGGCGAAATCGCTGCGTTTTTCAGGATCAGCATGAAGTACACGTTCTTCGGCATGGTCGCGACTGCCTTGACCGGAACACCGTCAAACGTACCGATAACACCCTGTGCAAGAGCCTTCTGGCCGAGTACATCAATACCAATCCACTCAGACGCAAGCTTCAGGTACTTGTAGTAACTGACGTCAATGACATATGTACGGTTTTTCTTGGGTACATGAAGCTTGTCCAGTGCAACTCCGGCGTCCAGAAGTGCTTCCACAATGGTAGTCTTGGACGGGGCTGCAGTTAACGCAATATGCTGGCCCGCCTGTTCTGCCCACACCTTCATACGGTAATCGTCGATCTCAGGCGTTACACGCTCACGCATCTGGCGGCGCAGGCACTTACCTGCCTCCTTGATGTTCATCTGCTCAGCCTGGTTGCCCTTGTCGATAGTGAACGTGAAAGAACGGTCCTTCTTCATCTGGAACTCGTACATATTGTCGTTGAGTTCCTTCGGCGTGCCGTAACGGGACGTGCCGCTGCGGGTATAATCGTTCATCGGTACAGTATCGACTTCGTAGACACGGACAGTCTTGACGCCTACAAATTCAGCATCAAGGTCGGTTGCAAACATGGACTGCGTAAGGCTGTCCTGATAGAATCTTTCCTGTACCTGCTTGGAATACTTTTCAGCAAGATTGATAGTCTTTGCCATTATAGCCTCCTATTAGTCGTCGCTAAGGAAGCCCTCCAGGAACGGGTCTTTGCCGGTCTCCTGCTTCGTAGACTGCAGGCTTCCCAGCGATTTTTGTTTATTACTTTCGTTTTTTGCGCGAATAGCTAACTTTTCGTTAGCTTCTTTAAGCTGTCGTTCCAGTTCCCGACGCTGATAGTCTCCATATGCGTCAGTCAAAAGCTCACCGCTTCGTACCGCGTCCCACACTTCCTGCGGAATCGACTTGGGATCAACATCCCTGTACTTCTGCTGGAAACGGGCAATATCGTCTCTCTGCCTCTGCTCAGTGTTTCGTTTGCTGTTTGCTGCAGCTTCTTCGGCTTTCTTCTGGGCATGGAGCTGCTGCTCTGCATTTTCCCTCAAAATTCTCTCTTTTGCCGTTTCAGCAGACATTCCCTGAGAGATAAGCATATTTGTACGAATCACAGTCAGAAATTCAGGAATAGATTTCCCCGAAGCTGCAGCAGCCACGTTAATTGCATCGATAACACTTGCATTCTCGTCACGCGCCCTGACAAGATCTGCGTTTTCCTGCTGCAGGCGGTCGCGCTGCTCCATAACATGGTCATAGTTCAGCCCCTTCTGGGCAAGCTCCGTGACCTGCTGCCGGGTGTACTGCTTGGTCTCCTTGTTGTACTTGAGGTTGAACATCGGTTCCCCGGCGTCGGTCTGCTCGTCAGCGGCCTCGCCCTCGTGCGCCTGCTCGTCCTCGTCCTGCGTAGATTCCTGCTCCTGCGTAGTCTCCTCCGTTTCGGTCGGCTCGGTCTGGTTCCCGTCTCCGTCGTCTTCCGTCAGATTTTCGTATTCGCTCAGATCCACGTCGTAGTTGTCGTCATCCACAACAACTTCGGTTTCGTTTTCGTTCATGCTATGTCCTCCTGTATTTGGCTATGGTAGGCCAATTCAACGGCTATGGTAGGCCGTTTGTTTACATAATCAGCAGCACAATCCGCCGTAGTACGGCGTGATGTCCTCCCACTTCGAAGCCTTCTTCGCGGCCAGCGTCTGAATCAACTCGGAATACTTGGCGTTGAAGAACGCCGCCATCGAGTCGTTTTCCCCCAGCAGCAGGTGTGCCGCAAGGCCGTAGGGCATGATGCCCTGCGCAAGCACGTCGTCCAGATCAATGACGTCCGTGAAGTTCGTGATCTCCCTGCAGATGTCGCGCGTGCCATCGTCTTGCGCCTCGTAGGTGTCGGAATAAGGAAACAGCTCGTGCCGCAGGATGTTGAGGATAGACAGCGTCCGTAACTTATACTCGGAAGTATCCGTGGTGGAGGTCTCGCCGGTTGACTCATTCTGCTCGTCCATTAGATGGATCGCGCGGGCAAACACCCATGCAGCAGTCGTCGTGTTCATACCCATACCCCTTTCGGTATCTAATAGCCAATATAAGAAGCGCTCGGCGCGCCTCCAGTCATATATTCGTCGTAATCGTCCAGCTGATCTTCCTCGTAGTCGTCGGCCTCGACTGGCTTCTCCGGTTTCAGCGTTCGCATGACGCAGAAATATCGCAAGGCGTCGACGTCGTGCGTCAGCTCATGCGGCTGCTTGGCGCAGTCATTCGGGTTCTTTTCGTCATGCTGAATTGCCTGGATGTCGTCAATCAGGCTTTTGCAGCTCTCGCAGATCAAAAGCCCCGGTTTCCCATCCGGCAAAGGCTTTAGCAGTTCTTTAACAGCCATAAAGCCCTGGACACGATTGTTTGCAGCCTTCAATACAGGTAATCCACATTCACCGAAGATCTGTGCCATTGTCTTACCGGTATCCTTCTGTGTTGACCACATATCCGGTGGGGCAATCGTGTATTCGATACGTTCTTGCGCCGGAGTCAGCGAAATAGCCGCGCTCGCTGCTTCGGATACAATCAGCTTAGATTCGTTATACTGCCGATAAACATAGCAGCGGCCAGAAAAGTCAACCGCTATCCATAAACAAGCAAACATATCCAGGCCGTAGTCGAATGCCCGGTATTTTGCCCAGCGCGGATCAATTGGATAATCCTCCCTGAATGTATGCACCCCGCGACGGAACTCTGGAAAGAATCCGCCTGACAGCGCATCCCAGTCACCATATCTGTGCGCCTTGCGCACATCCTCCGGCAGAAGGTCTAGTGCATTGACATAGTCAGGTGAACCTTCTAGCAGATCCACGTTATCTTCGACCGTTGCTTTGATAAAAAGATAATCGTCCGGGTTCTCCTTCGGGAGAAAATCACGCTTGACAAACAAGCGCTTTACCCATTGATGCCCAACGCCACCCGGGTTACATGTCAGATACATTCGCTTTGGAAACGGTGTCGCGCCACGGCAGCAAGCTGCAATTCCGCGGAACTCCTGTTCCGTAAACTGCGTCGCTTCCTCCATGAAGATCCAGTCATATTCCTGGCCTTGGTATTTACCAGCGACAGCCGATCCAAAACCATCCATGTTGCCGAACTTGATCGTAGAACCGTTCTTGAACGATAAAAGGTGTTTCTGAACGTTGTACACAGCAACACTATCCGGGACAAGCTTTACAATTGGATCAATCACGCTGTTTTCAAGATCCTCGTAGCGACGGCGCACAATCAGAATCTTGATCCCTGGATAATACAAACAGCCGCCTACGGGCTTTCGCTGCGTACACCAGCTCTTGCCGCCACCACGTGCACCACCGTAACAGGTATATTTCACCGTCGACGCAAAGAACTGTCTTTGCGGCTCACTGTTTGGCTTTCCAAGATCGATTTTGACGGATTCTCCCGGCGCTGTTCGTTTGTACGATTGCTTGCCCATTTGATACCTCTTTGCTGTGCTCGTCTTGCCTGCCGAGTGTTCCTGGCGCTCGGCAGAACAAGTGGAGAGAAAAATGAAACAGGAAGAATTGCCCGCTGCCCTGGCAGGCAAGACCAACACAGTACGATCTTTTTGTCTGGTTTTTTGAAATTTTTCAGAAGCATGTTTCGGAAGTGTGCCGCCAATTTTGTAGGCACCCACTTTGGGATGGAGTGCACACGTGGATGGAATATTATATATATACTAGTATGAAACCACCCGGGTGTTTTTCCGCCACCCTCCCCTATGCCTCTCTTGATTTGGTGGAGGGGTGCGCGCACACGGCTGCACACACACGCAGCGCGGGCCCTTAATGGCCTGCAGCCTGGGCTTACTGATACGCACACACGCAGCCCAGGCGCGCGCAGCTCATAGCTTTATGCATACTTCTGCCCTGCTTATGCACTGCATAATATACACCGTATGCATGTATATCTGCATATAGTTCCGATATCAACGTAATTCAAGTAGTTATCTGAACTTCTGGCAGAAATCTAACGCCACAAAATGAATATTTGGTGGCGTTCACTATTTGAACGCGTCCATGTCCCCCTGCTTATTGCCGAACATTACGTTTACCTGCATGACGTTGCCGTTGGAGTCCCTCTGCCCGCTGAACTTGTCGATCACAATACCCATAGAGGTTGCAATTTGCAGGAGGTTCGCGCGCTGGATCTTGTCCGGCATAGCGTCCAGCATCATATCAATGACAGTCTGCGCTTTGTCCAACTTGGAATCCATGAACTCACGCATGCGCTCTTCCGCCGCTTTTTTTGTCTCGGCAAGGACGTCTATATTATTGTCAACGATCCCCCGCGCCGTTATCGAGCTGATGCCCGCTGCCTTTGCTGCAGCCTCAATGCTCCCAGTGTCCGCATACGCGACCAGGCAGGCCGCGCGCTTTGCAACGCTCGTGCGATCTCCCTTCGCCATGCGATCACCCCCGCCGTGAAATTGCGCTTGCGCGTTGGCTGGCAGGCTTGCAAGCTCGCTTGCAGCGCTGCTGCCTAGCGCAAGCATAACAGTAAAATTGAATGATAGGGAAATTCTTCTCTACGGAGAAAACGCCGGAAAGCCTTGATATCACAGGGCGAACCGGCGTTTTAAAATAGAGAAATAAAGGGCTTGACACACAGAGAAAAAAATATTTTGAAAATACAACTTGACATACTGATTAGTATGTGCTAGGATGAAGCCACGGAAACAAAGAAGCCGCCCCGGTGCTGGAACACCGAAGCGGCAAGCCCAAACAAAACATGACACAGTTTCAGAAAGGACGTAAATATTATGACACAGTATTTCGCAGATTGCAAGACCCTTGACGAACTCCGCATTGCTTACCGCAAGCTGGCCGCGATCCACCATCCGGACGTTGGCGGCGACGTCGTCACGATGCAG
>CALEDY010000078.1 GCA_937949355.1 uncultured Collinsella sp.
GATGACTAACAAGATCGGTAAAAAGCGCAAGATCACATTCTGGACGCGCCTGGGCTTTGGTATGGGCGGTATGCTCAACTCCGGTGCCCTGAGCTTTACGCACAGCTACATGGTGCTGTTCCTGTCCACGGAGTGCGGCCTGTCCGCAGGCGAGGCTGCTCTGATCAGCTCGTTCGCCATTTACCTCAACGCCATCCTTTGCCCGCTGATGGGCTTCGTGGCCGATAACTTCTACGCCACCAAGGTCGGCCGTATCTTCGGTCGTCGCCGTTTCTGGATTCTGCTGGCTATCCCGATGATGATCGCCGAGCCGCTCATCTTCGTCGCCACGCCGTTCGGCTTCCCGTACTACTTCGCGCTGTACCTGATCTACAACGTCGCGTACACGTTCTGCACCGCCAACCTGTCGCCGCTGACCATCGAGATGACCGACGACTTTAAGGAGCGTACGTACCTCACCGGCTACAAGCACCTCTTTGGTAACGCCGCTGGCTTCCTGATGGCTGCACTCGTCGGCTTTGGCTTTGGTACCTTCGGCGAGACCAACCCGTTCAGCTACTTCATCATCGCCTCGATTAACGCTTCGGTCATGGCAATCTCGCTGCTCTGCGTCTACCTGTCCACCTGGGAGCACACCCCCGAGGAGGTCGCTCAGGAGAAGATCGAGAGCGTCGGCGAGGGCATCAAGAAGTTCTTCATCGACGTCGTTTCCACCTTCCGCAACAAGTCCTTCCGCAAGGTTCTGTACGCACAGGTCTCCACGAAGCTCGCTGCTGCCTGCTGGTCTGCCTGCCTGTCCTTCTTCATCGTTTACTGCCTGCAGATTCCTAAGTCCTACGAGTCCGTGATGGAGATGCCCGGCAAGGTCGTCGCTATCGTCTGCACCGCTGTCTGGGTCGCCCTCATGGCCAAGAAGGGCTTCCACAAGTCTTGGTACCTGGCCAACGTCGGTTGCGCTGCGTGCATCATCGCGTACAACTACTTTGCCTTTGGTCAGATCAACGGCACCTCTACGGTCGCCATCGCCATGATCGCCTACCCCATCATCTTCGCCATCTGGAAGTTCTTCTACGTTGGCTTCCAGTATCTGCCCGACGTCCTGCTCAACTACATCCCCGATGTCGATGAGCTCATCACCCTGCGTCGCCGCGAGGGCATCTACAGCTCCGCTCAGCAGCTCTGCCAGCAGATCGCCCAGGCTGTCGCCGTCAACGCATGGGCTATCGTCCTGGCTGCCTCCGGCTTCATTCAGACCGCCGGCAACAGCGACGCCGTGACCCAGCCCGCAACCGTGCCTCTGTACATCTGCGGCTACATGCTCATCGGCTGCGCCGGCTTCTTCCTGCTCGCAGCTGTCCTTGCCCGCGGCATCAAGATCGACAAGGAGCAGTGCGACATCCTCTGCGACGAGATCAAGCGCGTCAAGGAGGGCGGCAAGATGGCCGACGTCCAGCCCGAGGTCAAGGCGCTCTGCGAGGAGCTCTCCGGCTTCAAGTATGAGGACTGCTTCGCTCACAACAACGTTGGCTTCCAGGACGGCAGCGTGACGCCCGCCGAGTAGGGCTAGCCTATCGTCCAAACCACAGGGCCGTGCCACCGGATATCCGCCGGCAGGTACGGCCCTTTTTTGCAACAGCGTACAATTAACTTTTAGAGAATCTTTTTGAGGGAGAAATCCATGGAGACGAACGTTATCTGGCGTAACGCCCGCGCGGCCGTGATCGAGCTCGACGACGGCGGCTACTTTACCTGCGCCGATACGTGGGAGATCTTTGTCAACGACGAGCCCGCCGGCACCACGAACACGGTCGAGACCTATGTCGACGGCCTGGTTCCCGGCAAGCGCAACTTGGTCCGCTTTGTTTGCGGCGAGCGCGAGCTGAGCGTGGGCGTCACCACGCCGGCAGAGCCTTTTACCATTAACGTTCGCGACTGCGGCGCCAAGGGCGATGCTAAGCACGACGACACCACCAACATCCAGGCCGCCATCATGGCCTGTCCCAAGGGTGGTCGCGTGCTGATTCCCGCCGGCAACTACCGCATCAAGTCGCTCTTCCTCAAGAGCAATATCAACATCGAGCTTGCCGAGGGTGCCGTGCTGCTGGCCCGCCACGACCGCGCGGCGCTTGCCTACATCCCCGGTACGGTCAAGGGCGACGAGGGCGCCGGTTACGCCGGTACCGACATGACCCCGCTGGGCCGCTGGGAGGGCGAGAGCTTTGCAACCTATTGCTCCACCTTTACCGGCCTGAGCGTGCACGACGTGTGCATCTATGGTCGCGGTGCAATTGACGGCCAGACCGATTTTGCCGAGGACAACTGGTGGAACAAGGACTTTAAGAATATCTTCCGTCCCGAGGAGGGCCGCGAGGTCGCCCGTCCGCGCATGATCTTCCTGTCCGAGTGCGAGAACGTGAGCCTGGCCGGCTTCACCGTCCGCAACAGCCCGGCGTGGAACATCCATCCCATCCTGTGCGAGCACGTCGATGCGCTCTGCCTGTCCATCGAGGGCCCCAAGAACTCCCACAACACCGACGGCTTCGATCCCGAGAGCTGCGGCTTTGTCCGCATCCTGGGCTGCCAGTTCTCGGTGGGCGACGACTGCATTGCCATCAAGAGCGGCAAGCTGGGCATTGAGCCCGAGCTTCGCCCCGCAACGCACGACGTGCTGATCTCGCACTGCTACATGCACGATGGCCACGGCGCCGTGGTCCTGGGTTCCGAGGCCGCCGGCGGCATCAAGGACCTTACCGTGAGCAAGTGCCTGTTCGAGCGCACCGACCGCGGCCTGCGCGTCAAGACCCGTCGCGGCCGCGGCAAGGACGCCGTCAACGAGGGCATCACCTTCGAGCACATTCGCATGGACAAGGTGCTCACGCCCTTCGTGGTCAACTCGTTCTACTTCTGCGACAAGGACGGCAAGACCGATTATGTCCAGAGCCGCGAGGCGCTGCCCGTTGACGACCGCACGCCCGGCTTTGGCGCCACGACGTTCCGCGATATCGAGGCCACCAACTGCCATGCTGCCGCGGCCTACATCACGGGTCTGCCCGAGAGCAAGGTGACGCGCCTGACGTTCCAGGACGTCCACGTGACCTTCGCGGCGGATGCCGAGCCCTTTGTGCCGGCCATGGCTTGCGGCGTTGAGCCCATGGTGCGCCAGGGCATCATCGCGCAAAACGTCGCGGTGCTCGACCTGCAAAACGTGGTGATCGAGGGCCAGGACGGCGAGGAACTGCAACTGCAAAACGTCGACAAGGTTGTGCGTGCGTAGGGTAGTGCTCCTGCACAAGTGAATACGGCATGTTGAGGCGTGCGACGGTCGGGTCTGCCCGGCTGTCGCACGCAATCTATAGGTGCCGGTATTGCACGGTGGGTGTTCTGTGACAGAAAGCGTAATGACAGATGAGTGGTAAAGAACAGCTCTTTGAGGTATCGCTCGAACGCGAAGGCGCGTATCGCAGCATTTCGGCGGCGCTCGAGGCGGCGGAGCGGTGTGTGCCCGATGCGACCGTGCCGGTGCGCGTGCTGGTGGCGCCGGGTGAGTACCGCGAACGGGTCGAAATTCGTCGTCCGCATGTGACGCTCGAGGGCGAGACGGCCGACAGCGTGCGTATCGTGGGAGGCCTGGGTGCCAAGATGCCTTCGGAAGATGGTAGCGGCCAGGATGGAAGACTCGGCACCTTCCGTACGTACACGGTGCTGGTCGATGCCGACGACGTGACGCTTGCGGGTCTAACAATCGAAAACAACGCCGGTGATGGGCGCGAGGTCGGCCAGGCGATTGCCCTGTATGCCGATGGTGACCGCCTGGTTGTCGATGCCTGCTGCATTAAGGGACACCAGGACACGCTCTTTTTGGGGCCGCTGCCGCCGCGCGAGGCCAAGCCGGGCGGCTTTATAGGCCCCAAGCAGTTCGCCCCGCGCCGCGTGGGACGGCAGTATTTTCGACGTTGCCGGATCGAGGGCGATGTCGACTTTATCTTTGGCGGCGCGCGTGCCTACTTTGAGGGGTGTGAGATTCGCTCGCTCAACCGCGATATGGATGTCAACGGGTATGTAACGGCAGCCTCCACGCCTCAGGGCGAGCCGTACGGATTTGTGTTTCATGGCTGTTCGTTTACAGCCGATGAGGGCATTGCCCCCGGATCGGTCTATCTGGGTCGTCCATGGCGCGAGTGGGCCCAGACCGTTTTGCTCGAATGCTGGCTGGGCCCCCATATTTCACTCGAGGGCTGGTGGGATTGGAATAAGCCAGCGGCACATGACGGCACCCTGTATGCCGGTGGTACCCTGTTTGGCCCGGCGGGCGAAACTGTCGCTTGGGTGCCGTGGGCGCATTGCCTGACTGGTCAGGATTCCGAACGCTATGCGCGTGACCGAGTGCTTGCCGGCACGGATGGTTGGGATCCCGAGGGCGGCGACGGTGATGCGGTAGAGACGGCCGGGCTATCTGCCAATGGCCGCACCGTGCACATCGAGACGTACTACGAGGACGAGCCTGCGCTGCGCGCCCGACTGAAGCGCGAAGGGCGCTCGGCCGCATTTACGGGCAAGACTCCCACAGACTTTGAGGCATGGAAGGCTGCGACCAGGACTCGTCTGTACGATATTTTGGGTCTTTCGCTTATGGACCGCGCCCCGATTGAGATTCGTGAGCTCAATCGCGTGCGGGTTGCCGGCAGCATCGTGCGTACTCATGCGGTGTTGCAGGTTGAGCACGATGTGTGGATGCCGTTTTACCTGTTGGAGCCGTCCCGCCCCAAGCTTGACGAGCGGGGACTCAAGCGCTGCTATATCTGCCCGCATGGTCACCAGGGGGCGGGTGCTGCAAGCATAGCCGGCGTTGCGGGCGTGCCGGCGGTCGACGATGCCGTGCGTAAGTTCAACTACGACTACGGCCTGCGTCTGGCGCGCATGGGCTATGTGACCGTCTGCCCCGATGCCCGCGGCTGGGGATACCGTCGCGACTGGAAGGGCCAGGGCGACGATGAGAATAGCTATCTGCGCGGGACGTGTCTGAACCAAGCGCGCATGGCCGAGCCGCTGGGCCTTACGGTCGCGGGCCTCAACGCCTGGGACAACATGCGTCTGATCGATTACTTGGAGGCGCGCGGCGACATTGCCATGGACGACCTGGGTTGCTTTGGCTTTTCGGGCGGTGGATACATGACGCTGTATCTGGCGGCGCTCGACCCGCGCGTGCGCAAGGCGTTTGTCTCGGGCTATCTGTACGGCGTCGACGATTCGCTGCTGCACCTCAACGGCAACTGCAGCTGCAACTATGTGCCGGGGCTGTGGCGCCTGCTCGATATGGGTGACATCGCCTCGCTTATCGCGCCGCGCCCGCTGTTGGTGCAGAGCTGCGAGGGCGACCATCTCAACGGCGCCCGCGGACTTGCGAATGTTGATGAGCAGCTCGATATCGTCCGCGATGCCTATAAGCTCATGGGGCATGCCGACGACCTGTCGCACGAGGTCTGTCCGGGTGGACACCATCTGGGTGTCACGCATCTTGCCGAGGATATCGAGTGGCTTGACGAGCGCGCTGCCGGGGTCTGCTCGTAGGCCATGAGCGCCGCAGCAAGCAAGCGGCAATGACTGACAAGACCAAAGACCGCCGTGTGGGCGGGGAGGAGTATAAACATGAAACCGATGAAGACCTTAAGCGAATCGACCATCTGCTGCTTTGGCGATTCGACCACATGGGGCGATAACGGATGCGGCGGGGGCGGTAACGACATCTCCTGGACCACGCACCTGGGTGCGCTGCTGGGCGGTGCGACCGTCGAGAATTTTGGCATCAAGGGTTCGCGCATCGCCATCAAGGCCGACCGTACCGATTCGTTTGTCGAGCGTCTGGACGGTATCGACGACGCAGCCGATGTCTATGTCGTCTTTGGCGGCGTCAACGACTTTAGCCGCAACGTGCCGCTCGGCGAGTTGGGTAGCACCGATGTACATGAGTTCTATGGTGCCGTCGATTATCTGATCCGTACCATCACGGCACGCTCGCCCCAGGCAAAGCTCGTGTTTATGACGCCGTGCAAGACGAGCGGCAAGCACGAGAAGGATATTCCGGCGAGCAATGAGCTCAACCATCTGGGCCTGACGCAGATCGCGTACGTGCAGGCGATGTTCGAGGTCTGCGACCGCTACTCGGTGCCGGTCATCGACCTGTACGCGCAGAGCGGCATCAGCCCGTTTTTGCCGGAGCACCGCGAGCTCTATATGCCCGACGGCCTGCACTACAGCCCGGCTGGCTATGAGCGTCTGGCGCATCGCATCGCCGCGGGCTTAGCTGCCGTTTGCCGCTAAAAGTCTGCCGTTCGCGGGGAATGTAGGGTTAACGTTCACCCTACATTCCCCGTTCGCGTTACACTAAGGTTAACGTTCACCCATCATTAACGTCAGAGGG
This sequence comes from uncultured Collinsella sp., assembly GCA_937949355.1. Lineage (GTDB taxonomy): Bacteria > Actinomycetota > Coriobacteriia > Coriobacteriales > Coriobacteriaceae > Collinsella. Next base: position 6,419 of record CALEDY010000078.1, read on the forward strand.
GACAGCAATGGGTTGCAATCAGATTCTGGACCGCTACATCGAGCAGTTGATCGAGACCTCGACGCCGCAGGCGCCGGCCTGGAACATCGAAAAGCTCCGTGCCGGTAAGGAGAACACCTGGAACTACATCGATGGCTGCATGATCAAGGCACTCATCGAGCTGTACGAGATCACGGGTGAGCAGCGCTATCTGACCTTCGCCGACGATTATATTGACTTCTTTGTCCAGGAAGACGGCACCATCAAGCATTACAACCCCGAGGAGTACAACCTCGACAACGTCAACGCCGGCAAGACCCTCTATAAGCTGTACGACCTGGTGGGCAAGCCCAAGTACCGTGCCGCCATGGACACCATTTACCGTCAGCTCGAGACCCAGCCGCGCACCAAAGAGGGCGTCTTTTGGCACAAGGCCGTCTACCCCAACCAGATTTGGCTCGATGGCATGTACATGGCACAGCCGTTCTACATGCAGTACGAGCTGAGCTTCCACAACCGCCGCGCCTGCTCGGACAGCTTCCATATGTTCCAGGTCGTGCACGACCTTATGCGCAACCCACTCAACGGTCTGTACTATCACGCCTACGACGCGAGCCGCAAGCAGTTCTGGTGCGATCCGGTCACCGGCCTTTCGGCCAACTTCTGGCTGCGTGCCGAGGGCTGGTTTGCCATGGCGCTCATCGATACCTGGGAGCTTATGCCGCCTTCGATGTCGGCCGAGAAGGACGAGATCCGCAAGATGTTCCACGACCTGATCGACGCCATGCTGCCGTATCAGGACGAGAAGACCGGCATGTGGCACCAGGTCATCAACTTGCCCAACATCGCCCCCAACTACCTGGAGGAGAGCGGCAGCGCCATCTTCGCCAACGCCATCATGAAGGGCGTGCGCCTGGGCGTGCTGGGCGAGCGCTACTACCAGCATGGCCGCCGCGCCTTCGACGGCATCTGCGAGACCTGCCTGTCCGAGCATGATGGGCAGCTGGCACTCGACAACATCTGCCTGGTCGCGGGCCTGGGCAACACCACGCACCGTGAGGGCACCTTTGGCTACTACATGAGCGAGCCCATCGTCAAAAACGACGCGAAGGGCGTGGCGCCGCTGGTGCTGGCCTATATCGAGACCATGCACCACGACAAGCTGGCCGGCAAGCGCGATCCGCTGGCCCCCTCGGGCGTGTGCTCCATCGAGGACCCGTTTGGCGGATACACCCCGGGCATCAACGCTTGCAAGGGATGTGAATAGTGTGGGGGCTATTACTCCGGGCGTGCGCCTGCACGACCTTCCGCAGGGGACGGTCGAGGAGCGCATTCGCATGGCAGGTGAGCTCGGATTTTCGTGCATCCAGCTCCCGAGCAAGGTGCTCTATAAGTCGATGGGCATCAATCGTTTGGGCCTTACGCGCGAGCTTGCCGACCACTTGCGCGCGGTGCTCGACGAGGCAGGCGTCTCGGTCGCTGTGTTCGGCTGCTATAAAAACCTGGCGACGCCCGATCGTCAGCAGCTTATGGATAATTTTGCCGAGTACGAGGCATGCCTGAACTTTGCCAAGATGCTCGGCGGCTGCCCGGTGGGCACCGAGACCGGTCGCCCTAACGTGCAGAACGCTGTGGCGGACGATCGCATGACCGACGAGGCGCTCGACGCATTTGTGGAGGGCCTCAAGTATGTCTGTGGTCGCGCCGAGGCCATGGGCGGTCAGATTTTGATTGAGCCTGGCTGGAACGAGACGGTCAACACACCGGAGCGTTGCCGCGAGGTGCTCGAGCGCGTGCCGAGTTCGGCGCTCGGCGTGATTTACGACCCGGTGTCGCTGCTGCACCCCAGCGTTGTCGGCGAGGCGCAGGAGATTACCTCGCGCATGCTCTACCTGTGCGGCAGCAAGATTCGCGTGCTGCACGCTAAGGATTTTGAGGTCGTGGATAACGAGGACGAGGCCGGCTGGTGCGATGGCACGGGCTCGCGTTTGGTGTGCCATGGCGTGGGCGAGACGGGTCGTTACGACTTTGAGCCCGTCGTTGCCTGGGCCGCTGCCGCCTGTCCGGGCATTCCGTGTGTGGTCGAGAACAGCGTGCCGGCGACGGCGGCCGGTTGCCTGACGACGCTCGAGCGTATGTCTGCCCGTTGCGAAGGCGCGCATCGGGAGATGTAGCGTGGCCGATGGCCGCTGCGGGCGGGCGGCTTGCCGGTACTGGGCAGCATCTGGAACTGCCCGCTATTGTGTTGATGCGAGTCAGAGGGGAATCGCGTGGCTATCCACATTGTCGAGGAAGCAAACCGTTGTCTGGGTTGTAAAAGGGCGTTCTGCCAGATCAAGGGCTGTCCGGTTCAGACGCCTATTCCGCAGGTCATCGATCTGTTTAAGCAGCGTCGTCTGGAGGAAGCAGGCGAGCTGCTGTTCCAGAACAACCCCATGAGCGCGGTCTGTTCCATGGTGTGCAACCATTCGGGCCAGTGCGAGGGTGCATGTATTCAGGGTCGCAAGGGCACGCCGGTGCATTTCTCGAGCATCGAGAACTATATCTCCACGGCCTATCTCGACCGCAAGGAGTGGACGCCTGCGCCGTCGTGCGGCAAGCAGGTTGCCGTGGTCGGCTCGGGCCCTGCCGGCATTACCGTGGCTATTAAGATGGCCCAGCTGGGCTGCGCTGTCACCGTGTTTGAGCAGCGCCCCGAGATCGGCGGCGTGCTGGAGTACGGCATCCCCGAGTTCCGCCTGCCGCGCTCGCTGGTGCAAAAGTACCGCCACGTGATGTGTTCGCTCGGCGTGCGCGTGCGTCCCTCGACCACCATCGGCGGCGCGCTTCATATCGACGACCTGCTGCGCGACGGCTACGACGCGGTCTTTGTGGGCACCGGCACCTGGCGTGCCCGCAAGCTGGGGATTCCCGGTGAGTCGCGCGGCAATGTGCTGTTTGGCATCGATTATCTGGTCGATCCTACGAGCGTGGCGATCGGGCAGAACGTGGCGGTTATCGGTGCCGGCAATGTGGCCATGGACGTGGCCCGTACCGCATTGCGCTCGGGTGCTCGCAAGGTGACCGTATATGCCCGCTCGCGCCATATCTCGGCTATCGATGACGAGGTGGAGCTCACCGAGCTCGACGGCGCCGAGATCGTGTGCGGCAAGGCTATCTGCGCTATCGATGATAACGGCCCGGTGTTCGAGACGGCCATCTTCGACGAGGACAACAACGTGGTGGGCTACGAGGAAAAGCTTGACCACGCCGCGGCCGACACCATCGTCATCGCGGCCTCGCAGGTGCCCAAGGACAAGCTCGTGCTCACGACGGGCGGTCTGGAGACCGACCATCGCGGCCTGCTTTCGGTCGATGAGCATGGCATGACCACCGTGCCCGGCGTTTTTGCCGCCGGCGACGTGGTCAACGGCCCGTTGACGGTCGTCCATGCCGTGGCCGGTGCCAAGCTCGCCGTCGAAGGCATGACCGCCTACCTGGGCCTCTAACCCATCCCACCCTTATCGGTTGCGGTGAAATAGTTCCTGTTTGGTGCGCCAAGAAGCCCATTCAGGAACTATTCCACCGCAACTTTTTTATGGGTCGAGCAAAAGGTGGGGAGTGTATGAGGTCGCGTACCGGGCGGGTGCTGATACGATAGAGGAATCAGTAAGTGCCGCCACGCGGCTCAAACGAAAGGAAGCCTGCATGGAGTCCTCCTCCTATCCGATGCTCTTTAGCCCCATCAAGGTTGGTACGACCGAGGTCAAGAACCGCGTCTTTATGCCGCCGGTGTCCACCAACCTGGCCGATCACGGCTATGTGACCGACGATTTGGTCGACCATTACCGCGCCCGCGCGAAGGGCGGCGTGGGTCTCATCATCACCGAGGTCGTGACCGTCGAGCCCACCTATACCTATCTGCCGGGCGACATGTGCTGCTACGACGACACGTTCATTCCCGGTTGGGAAAAGCTCGCCGCCGCCGTGCACGAGTACGGCTGCAAGATCATGCCACAGCTCTTCCACCCCGCCTATATGGCCTTTAACATCCCGGGCACGCCGCGCCTGATCGCCCCGTCCTTCGTGGGCCCGTCCTATGCTCGCGAGGCACCGCGCCCCATCACGGTTGACGAGATCCATGAGCTCACACACCAGTTTGGCGACGCTGCCGTGCGTATGCAGAAGGCCGGCGTCGATGGCGTCGAGGTTCATGCTGCCCACGCCCACGGTATGCTCGGTGGCTTCTTGACCCCGCTCTACAATAAGCGTACCGACGAGTACGGCGGCTCGCTCGATGCCCGCATGCGTTTTTTGCTCGAGGTCATCGCCGAGATTCGCGAGCGCTGCGGTAAGGATTTCATCATCGACGTCCGTATTTCGGGCGACGAGTACACCGATGGCGGCCTGACCCTCAACGACATGATCTACGTTTCGCGCCGCCTGGAGAAGGCCGGCGTCGACATGATCCACGTGTCGGGCGGCACCACCATCAAGCGCGGTTCCGCGATTCCCGCCGCCGGCACGCAGCAGGCCTCGCACGCCGCCTGCTCGCGCGAGATCAAAAAGCACGTCAACATTCCCGTTGCCACGGTCGGCCGCATCAACGAGGCATGGATTGCCGAGGAGCTGATCGAGGACGGCGCCGCCGACATCTGCATGATGGGCCGCGCCAACCTGTGCGATGCCGAGTTCTGCAACAAAGCGGCTGCCGGCAACGCCGACGAGATCCGCCCCTGCATCGGTTGCCTGCGTTGCCTGAACGGCATCATGTTTGGCAAGCGTATCTCCTGCACCGTTAACCCCGATGTCGAGCGCGACGAGGCCGGCTACGAGCCCGCCGCCGAGGCGAAGAACGTGCTCGTTGTGGGTGCCGGTCCCGCTGGCATGGAGGCGGCGTTCATTGCCGCCAAGCGCGGACACAACGTGGTACTCGTGGACAAGCAGGACGAGCCGGGCGGCGAGATGCGCATCGCTGCCGTTCCGCCGGCAAAACAGGAACTAACCCGTGTGATCAAATACCAGTATCGCCGTCTTGCCGAGGCCGGCGTGAAGTGCGTTTTTGGTACCGAGCTTTCGGCCGAGGACATTCAGCGTGACTACGCCGGGTACGAGGTTGTCCTGGCATATGGCGCCGAGCCCATCGCTCCGGCCTTTATGCAGGGCTTTAAGCAGGTCATGACGGCTGACGACCTGCTTGGCGGCAACGCCTTCCCGGGCAAGAAGATCGTCATCGTGGGCGGAGGCACCGTCGGCTGCGAGACAGCTGACTACCTGGCCCCGCTGGTCAACGACCTGTCGCCGGCCAACCGCGACGTCACCGTCATCGAGATGACCAAGACCCTTGCCGCCAACGAGGGCGGCGCCGGCCGCGCGGTACTTATCACGCGCATGCTCTCCAAGGGCGTCCACGTGCTGACCGAGGCCAAGGTGACCGAGATCACCGAGGACACCATCAGCTACGAGAAGGACGGCGAGATCCACACCATCACCGGTGCGGATACGCTGGTGCTCGCCCTGGGCTACCGCCCCAACACCAAGCTGGCCGACGACTTGGCTGCTGCCGGCGTTACCGCCCACGTGCTGGGCGACGCCAACAAGTGCGGCAACATCCGCGACGCCATCGGCGACGGCTACAAAGTGGCCTGCGCCCTCTAGTCAACCCCTTGGTGCATGGGGGTCAGGTTGCTCTGCACCAAGTTGGTGCATGGAAACCTGACCCCTTTGCATCAGTCACCCCAATGCACCAATCGATAGATAGGAAATAGCGGCGGCTGCCTTGCGTGTTGGGGCAGCCGCCGCTTGCGTATGCCGGAGTCGATGACCGTTCGCCCGTGAAAAGCTGCCGTTCACGGAGTGCAACAAAATGGGCAGCGTATTGGCTTCGCCCTTGCAGATGAAGCAGACATGCCACATGACCTGCGAAGATGTTCCAAACCACATCGAATTGCTCAATCGTTTAAAAACGATGAGGCAATAAACGCGTTCCCTTGCGGTTAACTGATAGTCGAAAGGAGGCGCCATGAGGCCAACGAAGCGACAGATCGATACCCTGCGTTATCTCAACGATTGCGGCGAGGTCGAGCTCAAGCAGCTTTGCTCGGTGCTGGGCGTCACCTCGGGCACGGTTCGCACCGAGCTCCATGCGCTCGAGGACATCACGGTCCCAGCCGGCGTGTCGGTCCACCTGACCCCCGGTAATGTCGTGACGGTCGAGGGCGCGCATAACCTTCCCAACCTTTTGACCGAGCTCGCGAGCGATGCTGCGATCGGCACCGACGAGCTTATCAGCCTTTATCTCATCTTTGCGGATGGCTTTGTGACCATGCAAGAGATTGCCAACGCGCTGCATGTGAGCAAGTCGCTTGTCGAGAAGCGCATCGCCCGTCTCAAGACCGATGGCGCCATGCCTATCAAATCCGAGCGCCGCCTGGGTGTCGCCTTCGGCGGTGCGCCGTACGAGCGCGTCACGACCTGCGTCGACCTGCTTCTGCCCTATATTCCCGGGGTCGATTTTCTCATGGAGCTGGCTATCATCGAGGGCGAGGGTGTTCCCGTCTTCGAGGGTCTTTCCCGCAAGCGCATCGAGGCCGGCGTCTCATTCGCCCGCGAGCTTCGCAGCGATGCCAACGAAAGCCTGACCGACGATGCCTACCGTCGCCTGCTGCTTTCAGCGGTGTTCTTGTTGAGTGACGGTGCCCCCGGTACCGACGATCCTGCGATGTTCGAGATTGGCGTGGATGCCGCCACGCCTCAGCCATTCGACCTGGACGGTTCGCTGGTTCAACTCGCCTCGCTTCCCGATGCGCTGCCGTATCGCCGCCGCGTCGAGAAGGCTGCGCTCGACAGTCGCGCAAACTTCACGGAGTCCCAGCTGCGTTTTCTCACCGGCCTCATGGCCTCGGTTCGCAAATCGCGTAAGCTCGATCTCGACGAGGTCGCACAGGAGATGGATACCTTCGTCCTCGAGCTGCTCGGCGACATCGCTGACTCACTCGCCGTCGACCTGCGCCACGATCGCAAGCTCCGCGAGGGTCTCTCGCTCCATATCTACACCACGGTGATCCGTCGCGACAACGTTCCCACGGTGCTCGATCCGTATCAGGAGCAAGAGATCAAGCATCGCTATCCGCTCGGCTTCGAGATGGCGACGATCGCCGCCAACAAGATCGATGCCGCGTTCGATTACCGCCTGAGCGAGACCGAGATCGTCTACCTCGCCCTGCACTTCCAGGTCGCAATCGAGCGTCAGCTCTCCGACCGCCGCGAGATGACGGCTGCCGTGGTCTGCCATTACGGCCAGGCCGCCGCCAACCTCATCTCCGAGAAGATCGGTCGCCTGTTTCCTGCGCTCCATATCAAGGCCGTCCTGTCGCTTCAGGATTACCTCGATTGCAGCGATTCCTTCGACATGGTGCTTGCCACCGAGCGCATCCCGCCTACCAAGGCCGAGGTCATCTACGTCTCTCCTGCCCTGCGCGGCAACGAGATCGACCGCATCCGCCAATGCGTCAACGACCGTATCGATACCGACATGATCGCCAAACGCATCGAAGAGGCCGATGTGATCGACCTGCCCGAGGGCATCGACCGCGACGGCGTACTCCACCTGATGGTCGACCATCTGGTCGCGCTGGGTGCCGTCGACGAGGATTTCTACGACTCCGTCCGTGCGCGTGAGGAGTTGAGCCCCACGAGCCTCAACTGTATCGCGGTACCCCACGGCAACCCCGAGATTATCCGCGAGTCCCATCTGGTGATCGGCCGCGCGCCAGCCGGCGTCGATTGGGGCGACGCACGCGTGTCGTGCGTGTTCCTGTTCGCCTGCTCGGTCGTCATATTGAGCGAGCACGCGAGCGTCTTCTCCAAGTTTTACCGCAGGCTTGCGAGCCTCGATAAACAGGGTGTCATCAGCGACCTTAACAGGGTCCCCGCCGAGATGTTTCGGCAAAAGCTGATTCAGGTCATGTCCCAAGAGTCCGATTAGGAGGATGAAATGCTCGAAACCATGATGAAGCCCAACGACGTCCATATCGGCGTCACGCCTGTCGAGGCGACCAAGGAGTTCGCCATCAAGGCGGTCTCGGGGCTGTGCTTGGATTCCGGCGCGTCGTTTGAGGAGCTGTGCGATGCGTTCAATAAGAGAGAGGAGGAGGGGTCGACTGGCTGTGGAAATGGCATTGCCATTCCGCACGCCAAGATCGCCGGGGAGGTTACTCCCAAGGTCGTGGTGGTTCGCTTTGCCGAGCCCATTGACTGGGACGCCATCGACGATGCTCCCGTGAGCGTTGCCGTTTGCCTGGTGATGCCCATGACCGATGAGGGAAATACTCATCTGGCCGTGGTTTCGCGTTTTGCCCGCAAGCTTGCGTCGAGGGACTTCATCGAGAAGCTCAAGACTATCCCGAGCGAGCAGGAACTGTACACGTATTTGATTGAGAATGTGGAGGACTGATATGAAGATCGTCGGTGTTACCAAATGCCCGACAGGCATTGCCCACACCTATCTTGCAGCCCAAAAGCTGGAAGAAGCCGGTAAGGACCTAGGTTATGAGGTCAAGATCGAAACTCAGGGCTCTCAGGGTACCGAGAACCGCTTGACTTCTGCAGAGATTGCCGAGGCCGATTACGTCGTTATCGCCGCCGACGTGGCAATTGACGAGAAGGACCGCTTTGCCGGCAAGCAGGTGACCGAGCTGGAGATCAAGCCGGTCATCAAGGATGCCGCCGCCGTGCTCAAGGCTCTGCCGCAGACGTCGCGCAAGCAGGGTGGCACCGCGGCCGCCGCGAGCGAAGACGCTGACAAGGTGAGCCCGGTCAAGGCTCTTATGAACGGCGCATCGCACATGATTCCGTTCGTTGTGGTCGGCGGTTTGTTTATCGCGCTTTCCATCGCGCTGGGCGGTACTGCCACGGCGGACGGCATGGCGGTTGCCGAGGGTTTCTGGGGCACGATGAACGCCATCGGTGGCGCTGCCTTCGGCCTTATGTACCCGATTCTTGCAGGCTACATCGCGTATTCCATTGCGGGTCGAGCGGCACTCGCCCCGGCTATGATCGGCGCTCAGGTTGCAGTGACGCCGGCCATTTTGGGTACCGAGGCGGGTACCGGATTCCTGGGTTGCATCGTTATGGGCTTTGCCGCTGGCTACCTCGTCAAATGGTTCAACAGCTGGCCCGTTCCGCAAGCCATTAAGCCTATTATGCCCATTTTTGTCATTCCGCTGGTCGGAACTGGCCTTATTTCTTCCGTCTTCATCCTTGTTCTGGCCCAGCCGGTCGCTTGGCTCATGGCTTCGCTCAACGCTCTGCTCGCGAGCCTGGCTGCCAATACCTCGACCTCGATCCTGCTTGGCCTCGTGCTCGGCGGCATGGTCGCCGTGGACATGGGCGGCCCGGTCAACAAGGTCGCGTTCCTCTTTGGTACCGCTGCTATTGCCGAGGGCAATCCCGAGATTATGGGTATGGTCGCTGCCGCTATTCCCGTGCCGCCGCTGGCCTGCGGTCTTGCTACGCTCATCTATAAGAAGGGCTTCAATGACGAGCAGAAGAGCTCCGGTGTTTCCGCGCTGCTCATGGGTCTTATCGGCATTACCGAGGGCGCTATTCCCTTTGCTGCCGAGGATCCCGGTCGCGTGCTTCCGAGCATCATCGCCGGCTCTGCCGTCGCCGGTGCCATCGCAGGTGTCTTTGGCATCACCGACGTCGTGCCTCACGGCGGTCCTATCGTCGGCGTGCTTGGCGCTACGAACAACCTGCTGCTGTTCCTGGTTGCCATCCTCGCCGGCACGCTGGTCGCTGCTGCTCTGATCGCTGCCTTCAAGAAGGCTGCAGACTCCAAGAAGGCCGCTGCTTAGTGGCATACCTTTCGATTGTTTAAATCGAGTCCCTTTTCGCCCCGTCTGCACTCCGCAGCAGACGGGGCTTTTGGTGCAATGGGGTCGGGTTACTTTGCACCAATGTAGTGCATGCAAACCTGACCCTTTTGCACCATTGCCCCAATGCGCCATCCTATAGATAGCAAAAAGCGGCGGCTGCCTAGTGTTGGGGCAGCCGCCGCTTGCGTTCGACGAAAAGGAATGCCGAAAGGTCGAATTAGAGCCCCAGGAGCTCCTTGACCTTGGCGATGATGGCCTCGTCGGTGGCGTTGGCGAAGAAGTACTCCTGGAAGTGCTCGCCAGCCAGGGCGCCCTTGACCAGGTCCTGGTCGATCTCGCCCAGGACGTCGACGAGCGGACGCATGGTCACAGCGCGGACGCCGTCGAGGATCTTCTTGTTGCGCTGCTCGGGCTCAACGCGCTCGGCCGGGTAGCCGTTGCCCGAACCAAAGCCAAAGAGCTTCTCGAAGGTGTACTCGAGGTTGAGCTCCTGGCCCCAGCCGTTCTTGAGGGCGAAGGGCATGGCGACGGCGTTACCGTCGTTGACCTGGGCGAAGGTGTAGGCATCCAGCGGGTCGGCGACGTGGCCGCACAGCACGCCGGGGAAGGAGTTGCAGGCGAGCATGGCGCCCTCGCCGGTGCCGCAGCCGGTCACGACATAGTCGGCAGCGCCGGAGTTGAGGAGCACAGCGGCAAGGATGCCGTTCTGAACGTAGGTGAGCGGCTTGGAGTCGGCATCGGCATACATACCGTAGTTAAAGACGATGTGACCCATGGGCTCGACAACCTTCTTAAGGGCGGCCTCGATCATGGGGTTCTTGGAGTTCTGGGAGTTCTCGTTGATGAGAGCGATCTTCATTGCAAAATACCTTCCTATTTCTAACTTGCGGTGAAATACGGACTGTTTTGCCTGATAGAAGCCATAATCAATCCCTATTTCACCGCAACTCATGAATAAACGATTGGGCGAGACCCAATGTGGGCAGTTGCGGCGAGGACGCGTGAGGTGCGTCAGCTCGCCGCGAAAGAGGAGGGCATAGGCCTTTTGGCCATGCCCGACGAATGAGCCGCGAGATGGCGTGGCTCACGCGGCCGCAGCCTACTGGGGCTGTTTGCCGATATAGGCCAGGATGCCACCGTCGACGTAGAGGATGTGGCCGTTGACGAAGTTCGAGGCGTCGGAGGCCAGGAACACGGCGGGGCCCTTCAGATCCTCGGGCGTGCCCCAACGGGCGGCCGGGGTCTTGGCGATGATGAACTGGTCAAACGGGTGACGGCTGCCATCGGGCTGCGTCTCGCGCAGCGGCGCGGTCTGCGGCGTGGCGATGTAGCCAGGCCCAATGCCGTTGCACTGGATGTTGGCCTCGCCAAACTCGGAGCAGATGTTCTTGGTGAGCATCTTCAGGCCGCCCTTGGCAGCAGCGTAGCCGGCGATGGTCTCGCGGCCGAGCTCGCTCATCATCGAGCAGATGTTGATGATCTTGCCGTGACCCTTGGCGATCATGCCGGGCAGGCAGGCCTTGGACACGATGAACGGGGCGTTAAGGTCGATGTCGACGACGCGACGGAAGTCCTCGGCGCTCATGTCGAGCATGGGGGTGCGCTGGATAACACCGGCGTTGTTGACCAGAATGTCGGGAGTGGTGCCAAAATCGGCCTCGATCTTGGCGACGAGTTCGGCGACGACGGCCTCGTCGGTGACGTCGGCCACGTAGCCGTGAGCCTCAAAGCCCAGCTCGCGGTAGTGCTTTTCGGCCTCGGCGACCTTGTCGGCGTGACGCGCGTTAAAGGCGATCTTGGCGCCGGCCTCGCCGAGCGCCTCGGCAATGGCCATGCCAATGCCGTAGGTGGCGCCGGTCACGAGCGCGACCTTGCCATCCAGACGGAAGCTGTCCATAAGATCAGACATAGCGATCCTTTCAAAAGAAACGTTCATCTATATAAGTCTTGCTTCTAATACATGCTCAGTATAGGAGAAGCGGAGGAACTAACGCCCCTGTTTCCCTAAAAATAGGTGATCGTTCACTTTTAAAAGGTGAACGGTTGAAATTGGTTGTTGCGATGCCCCCTACTCGCTTTTCGCCTGTGCACCTTCCGCGATCATGTTGCGGTTGTAGACCAGGTGCAGATACATGGCATCGTGCGCGGCGGTGGGGTTGCGCGCCTCGATGGCGTCGGCCACGCCGCGGTGCTCATCACGCGCATGCTCTCCAAGGGCGTCCACGTGCTGACCGAGGCCAAGGTGGCCGAGATTACTGAGGACACCATCAGCTACGAGAAGGAGGGCGAGGTCCACACCATCACCGGTGCGGATACGCTGGTGCTCGCCATGGGCTACCGCCCCAACACCAAGCTGGCCGACGACCTGGCAGCTGCTGGCGTTACCACCCACGTGCTGGGCGACGCCAACAAGTGCGGCAACATCCGCGACGCCATCGGCGACGGTTACAAAGTGGCCTGCGAGCTCTAGCCAACCCCTTGGTGCATGGGGGACAGGTTGCTTTGCGCCGACATGGTGCATGTTAACCTGACCCCCTTGCACCAACCCCCTTGCACCAACCTAAAGTACACCATGGGTGCGGGGTTTAATGAGCTCGCGACGCATGTTGTCGTCGTTTAGCTGATTGATAATTTGCCTCGGAATTGCTTGCCCGTCTTGATCCCACGCCATATGACCAGCACGACCAATATTGCGACCTGCGTGAGCACGATGGTGCCGCCGGGCTTAAGCCCCCAGATATAAGAGGCGGTGAGTCCTGCCAAGACAGATATAAGCCCCACGGTGGAGCTCACAATACGTGTCTGCCGCCAACTGCGGGCGACGACAAGTGCACAGGCGACCGGCACTGTCATCATAGAGCTCATGATCAGGGCGCCTACGGTGCGCGCTGCGATGGAGATGGCGAGTGCGCAGGCGAAGATAAAGCTCACGTTGATAAAACGCGTGCGCACGCCGGCGATACGAGCCGCACGCTCATCAAGTGCCATCCAAAAGAGTTCACGCGAAAACAACAGACAATAGGCGATAATGCCTAAGCCGACGACCATGACGCCTGCAAGCTCGGAATTGTCGACCGTGACGATACTGCCAAAGAGAAAACTCGAGAACGTAGACGAGTTCGGCACAAATCCGGACAATACGCCGGCAAGTCCGACCCCAGCGGCCATAACAATGGCAATAGCAAGGTCTCCGCGACTTTCGAGTCGCTTGCGAATCATCTCGACGAAACAAGCAGCTGCAAGACATGCCACGGTGGCGCCCGCGACGGGGTTGATGCCGGCGATGAGGCCGCCCGCCACGCCGGCGAGCGAGGCGTGGCTCAGCGTATCGCCGATCATCGAGAGGCGTTTGAGCACCACGATGACGCCGACGAGCGGAATCGCGATGCCGAGGACGATGCCGCTTAGGAAGGCGCGCTGCATAAAGGCGTATTGGAACATGTCAAACACGATGGATGGCTCCTTGCGATAAAACGATTCGGTCGGCATCGAGACCTTCGAGGCGTTCGAGATCGTGGCTCACCATGAGGACGGCGCGTTTCGAATCCCGCATGAGCGTGGACATCACACCGATGAATTCGTCGACGCTCGCGCGGTCGAGCCCGCTGGTCGGCTCATCGAGCACCAGAAGCTCGGGGTCGTTCACCAGCGCACGGGCTAAAAGGGCCCGTTGTCGCTGGCCTCCTGAGAGCTCGCCGATGAGCGACCCGGCAAGATCGGCGAGCCCCACGAGCTCAAGGGCCTGAAGGCCCGCCGCGCGCGAGCCCCGCCGGGCGTCACGTCCGAGCGCGTATCGATTCGCGGCGACGACCTCGAGAACCGTTGCGGGAAATCGGTCATAGGACCCTCCCGCGCGCTGAGGAACGTAGCCCACGCGTTTCCAGTCCCGGAACGTCTGCGACGGCGTGTCAAAGAGCAGGGACTTGCCGTGTTGAGGGGTCAGCTCACCGAGTGCCAGCTTGAGCAGCGTGGATTTGCCGGCCCCGTTTTCCCCCGAGAGGATCGCCGCCTGTCCCAGGGGGAGTTCGAACGAGCAATGGTCGAGGACCGGGGCCGTGCCGGACCCACCGCCTCCATATGAAAACGAGAGATCGCGAAGTTCTATTGCCGGTGTGTTCGCGTTCATCGATCAGGCTCCTTCGCCGGGAGTTGCGTTGGGGTCCGTTTCGTTCGCGGCGGTCTGCTTGTGTGTCGCGAAGACCGAACCGCCGTGGTCGAATAGTTTGCGGTACTGCATGCGCTCGAGTCTGTCGTTGGCATTCTGCAGCTTGCTCGGCATGTCTTTTGCCTCGGGGATGTACCAGGTGCCGTCTGCTGCCTGTTTTCCTACCACGTTAACGCTCGGCATGTTCTTGCGATTCTGCAGGCGCGCACGCTGATAGGCCGTGAGCGGGGCTCCTATGGCGTTGAGTGCGAGGGCCCCCACGTTATCGATGCTTGTATCCAGCGTTTCGCTGGTCTGGGCATTGCCGGCCACGTCGTAATTTGCCCATACCACGTAGCGCGTCTGCCAGATGCGCTCGGTGTGCATCGCTTCGTCCTCGTCGGTGAAGTAGAGGTCGTTGTAACGGTCGGTAAAGAACGGCTGGTGGTCGCCGTACATCACCACCACGACGGGGCGGTCGAGCTCGCGCAGTTGGTCCAAAAAGTCAGCGAACGCTTTATCCGAGGCTTCCATGAGGGAGCAATACTCGTTTGTCCACGTGACGACTTTATCCTCGACGCCGCTTAGGTTTAGATGTACTTGCTGGTCGGCGGGAACCAGTCCGGTGTCGTAGGCCGAGTGATTTTGCATGGTCACGTCATGGATAAAGACGGGGCCATTGTTCTGCTGCAGCACTTCGAGGCATTTATCGTACGTTGCGGCATCGGTCACCTTGCGGCAGAGCTGGGGTGCGCCGGCGAAATCCTCGATGGATAGAAACTCGTCAAAGCCCATGTCGGCAAATACGTTCTTGCGGTTCCAGTTGGTGGCGTGGTTGGGGTGCATGGCCACCGCGCGGTATCCGAGCTTCTTGAATTGACGGGCAAGGTTCTCAGTCGGGATGAGGTTGTACGTCATGAAGGGGTACACGCCAGCGCCCAGGTATGCCATCGAGTGTCCGGTCAAAAACTCAAACTCGCTGTTGCAGGTGCCCGCGCCAAAGGCACTCATGTAACTCACGCCTTGCATGAGCGCGTCGTCAATGGCCTTAAAGCGCTCGGGTCCCCGATAGCCGCAGCCCAATCCGTTAAAGATCGAAAGGTCGGCGAACGATTCGTTCATGATACAGATGACGGATGGCTTGAGCTGATCGAACTGCGCCACGGCGGCGGCGCGATTGGGGTCGGCGCTGCCGTGCTCACCCTTGCTCCATCGAGACGCCAGGCGCTTGATAAGCACAGCGGCATCGCGCCCGTCATAGTGTTTTGGCTTGGGCGGGACCATCTTCTGCACGCTTGAGATGAAGGCGGGCAGGAATCCTTGACTGTAGTAGCTGTCGAGTGGCTTCCACGTGTGCAGCTTGATGCCGAGGGTGTCGTAGTAGCTGATCATGGCCTGACCCGCCAGCACGGCGCCGGCGACGAGTGCAGTACGGCGGTCGACCGTGAGCGGCAGCTTAGTTTTGTGCTCGGATTTCTCGGTTTGGTCTTCGCAGCGGGGCGAGCGTTCGCACATGGCGCGCGGGATGCGGGCGATGAGCACAATGCCGATTGCTGCCGCGGCAAGTCCCAAGAAGCAATAGCCGCTCAGTTCGTAGGTGTAGCTGCCGGCGACCGTGGCGGCCGTGGAAAGCGCGAACAAGTCACCCGGCTGGATGGGCATCGATTTAAACGTGATGACGAAGTATTCAGCGATACCGATGGCGGCAAACGCCACGACGCCAAGGATTGCAGGGGTCTTTCGGCGACGCGGTAGATAGAACAACAGGCTCAAGAAGCAGAAGATGAGCATGAGCTCCAAAAGGGCCGGACCGGGCCGCATGCTCCATAGTTCATGGTTGGACGGCAACTCGAGGGCGAGCATCGAGCAAATCGACGCGCCGGCGATTGTCGCGAGCGTACGAGGATAGGGATGTTCGGTCATCCAGATCTTTAGGGTCTTCATGCTCATCTTCACAGTGCTGTCTCCCTACTCTTGATTGAGTGCCTTGACGAGCTTCTTCAGGTTGTCCTGCATGACGGAGAGATAATCCTCGCCAGCCTCGAGCTGCTTATCCGTCAGGCCCTCGACGGGGTTGAGCTGCACGCACTCAGCGCCGGTCTCGTCGGCGATGGTCTTGGCGACTTTCTGGGAAACCAGGTCCTCGCCGAAGACAGTCTTGACGTTGTTGCCCTTGATAAACTGGACGATCTGCGCCATGGTCTTGGCGTCGGGCTCACCTTCGGCGTCCATGCCGGTGATGGGCATCTGCGTGAGGCCGAACTCGTCGCACAGATAGCCGTAGGCCCCGTGCGAAACGACGATGGAGTGACCTTTAACCTTGCTGAGTTCATTTTTGTACTGCTCGTCGAGTTCGTCGAATTTCTCAGCATATTTTTTGTAGTTCGCCTGGTAATCGGCCTTGTTGTCGGGATCGGCCTTAATAAGCGCCTGCTCGATATTCTTGAGCTCGGCCTTGGCGTTCTTGGGGCTCAGCCACACGTGCGGGTCGTGCCCGCCTGCGTGTCCGTGCTCGTCTGCGGACTCGTCTTCTTCGGCGGCTGTGCGAAGCTCGATGCCATCGGAGGCTTCGCAGACGGCGGTTTTGGAGGTGTCGATCGACTCAAGGGTGTCGTCGACCCATCCCTCCATGTCGGCACCATTGTAGATAAAGACATCGGACGCCTGGATTTGCTTGACATCGCTGGGGCTGGGCTCCCACTCGTGCGGCTCGGTTCCCGCGGGAACCAAGGTGGTCACCTTAACGTGGTCGCCACCAATTTTTTGTGCAAAGTCCGCCATGGGATAAAAACTGGCTACGACGTTTACAGTATCGGACGCCGTCTCTGAACTGCCAGTTTGTGTCGAAGTGCCACCGCTGCAGGCAGTGAGTCCTAGCACGGAGAAGATGAGTGCTGCTCCGATACATGCCATAAAACCGCGACGACGGATGGGGCGACGCCGAGGGCGGCGCTTAAAGATTCGGCTGTACATAGGCTTGCTCCAAAACAATAGATTGTGAGCGCATGCCGCTGGCGGCGGCATGCGTCGCGAACGTTCAAATGTGTTCGATTGTTTTGGGAGCAGTTAATCGTCCAGGCGAATCTTAAGAGAGATAAGCGTGACGGGGGCATATGAAGCATGCTCGACGCCGATGACGGCGATGGCATAAATCATCAAGAGCGATGCGATGACTATGGGGTTCTGGGGCACCGATCCGCGCTGTGCAAGTGAAAGGTTGCCGGCCATCTCGGCGCACGTTACGCAGCCGGTGCCCGAGCAGTCATGATGCATTTCGTGCGCGATTGCGATGGGGGAGAAGATGCAGGTAAGGGCAAGCGCGATGGCGAGCACCGAGGCAAGGAGTCGCGCGTGCAGCGAAGGCAGTTCGTCGCTGCCGCAGATTAATTCGGTTCTTTGAAGGTAAAGACTGCTCTCCATGGCTGCCCTCCCTTTGCCGAATATGGGTTCGAATCAAAAATCGAGTGCCATTGTAATTTTTGATGCGGCACGTCACATTTTTGACATACCGAAAAGAGACGCGCATGGTGTCGGCAGTTATGGCTGTCGCGAACAACTATCCGCTCGCCTGCGCGCCTTCCGCGATCATGTTGCGGTTGTAGACCAGGTGCAGATACATCGCGTCGTGCGCGGCGGTGGGGTTGCGCGCGGCGATGGCGTCGGCCACACCGCGGTGTGTGCGGATGGTCTCCTCGACGAGCTTTTTGCCCGTAACATCGATAAAGAGGGGAACGGATGCCTTAAGCACGCCCATCAGGCGGGGAACGACGAGGTTGCCACCATTCAGGGTGGCTACATGGAGTAGCGCCCGTACGCATCGAATTTCTCCTCTCATAGATGCGTGGCGAAAAGAGCCCCGAGTTCAATACTGAGCTCGGGGCTCTTTTCCTCTGGATTGCAGACGTATTGACAGACGAAAATGGTTTGCGTCTGGCATTGAGCCGTACGAAAGCGAAATTTGCGTCTTAATTCCGGACGCAAATCAAGACGAAAACCATTTGCGTCTGGCTAAAATCCGTACGCAAACGGTTTTCGTCTTATAATACGGTCATGAATAGTACGAAACGAAGGGTTGTGCATATGGTTGTTAGAGAGAGCCCTACAGTCGAATACAAGGAAAGCGTCACTCCGACGTTTCTTAAAACGGTGAGCGCCTATGCAAACTACGGGACGGGCAAGATTGAGTTTGGCGTTGATGACGAGGGCGTTGCTGTCGGTCTTGCGGATCCAGTCGCCGAATGTCTGCGCATCGAAAATATGATTAATGACAGCTTGGATCCCGCGCCCCGTTACTCGCTTGAGCCCGATGAGAAACACGGGACCGTAATCCTTACGGTTTATGAGGGCCAGGACAAACCCTATCGAAGCAAAGGAAAGGCCTACAGACGAAACGATTCGGCGACGGTGGAGGTCGACCGGTTTGAGTATGGCAGACTGACGTTCGAAGGCAGCAACATAACATTCGACGCGCTCACGTCGGCTTGCCAGGACTTGAGTTTTCAAGCACTCGAGCATAAGTGTGTTGAACACCTCGGTATTTCCGAGCTAACGCCGGATATCATGCGAACGCTTCGTTTGCTCGGCAAGGATGGCTATACCAATGCCGCGGCGATTTTGGCGGATAAGAATGATTTTCCGGGCATCGACTGCGTTCGTTTTGGCGATACCGAGGATGTGATCCTGGATCGCGAGACGGCGACGGGTCTATCTGCAATTGAGCAGGTGGACAGGGCGGTGGCCATGTTTGCACGCTACTACCGTTATGAGCGTATCGAAGGGATGGAACGCGTCCAAACCGATCGAATTCCTCTTGAGGCGTTCCGCGAAGCTGTCGCAAACGCTTTGGTGCACCGGACGTGGGACGTTCGAGCGAATGTTCAAATTGCCCTGTACGACGATCGCGTCGTTGTGACTTCCCCCGGATCTCTGCCCGCCGGTTTGACGACGGAACAATACCTGTATGGACAGATATCCGTGCTCAGAAATCCAATTGTCGCCGAGGTCTTTTTAAAGCTGGATTACATCGAGAAGTTCGGTACGGGAATCGCACGAATCAGGCGCGCGTATCGGGATTCTTTGAGCCAGCCGGTATTTGATGTTCGTGGCGGCATGGTGGCCGTCACATTGCCCGTTATCGATGCCTTTGAAGGGTCTGAGGAAGAGGTCCAGGTTCTCAAGACTTTGTCGGGTGGACGAATACTGTCGCGGGGCGAGATTGAGCAACAAACGGGATTGAGCCGCACACGTACGTTGACGGCGCTTGAATCTTTGCTCAACCGAAACTCGATCGTAAGGCGTGGGACAGGACGCGCCACGAAATACGAGCGTGCATAGGCCAAAAGAGCCATATTGCAAGACAGGCCCAAGCCTTTGCTGGCTTGTGCCTGTTGTATGTTGGCTGGCAGCGGTTGATTTATAGCAAGATATAGCAACGTATAGCAAGATATAGCAACGTATAGCAAGATATAGCAACGTATAGCAAGATATAG
>CALEDY010000079.1 GCA_937949355.1 uncultured Collinsella sp.
CTCGTTGCGGCTCGCGTGGCCTGATTGGAGGGGAGAAAGATGCACGTGATCATTCAGGCCGGCGGCAAGGGAACCCGTCTTGAGGGTCTTACCCGCAACAGGCCGAAATGCCTTGTCCCGGTTAACAATCGTCCGATGATCTTCCGGGCCTTTCGTGCTTTCGCAAACGCCGACATCAAGGTGATCTGCGACTACAAGGCGGAGGTTCTCCGTCGCTACCTGCGCGCGTTCGCGAAGGACTGGCAGGTCGAGGTCGTTGATGCCGGCGGAACGGGAACGGCCTCCGGCATCGCCCGTGCGCTTGAGCATGTCGAGGATGACGAGCCCGTTGTCGTCACATGGTGCGACCTGCTCTTTGACGATGACTTCGAGCTACCGGAAATCCTCCGCAACGGCAGGCTTGACGAAAACTGGATCGGTCTCTCGGGCACCTTCCCGTGCCGCTGGTCCTTCCGCGAAGGCAGGTTCGTTCATGAGGCTTCCGAGAGCGCAGGCGTCGCCGGCTTCTTCGCCTTCAGAAACAAGAAGGAGCTTGCGGACGTTCCCGCAAACGGCGCGCTAGTTCCCTGGATGCAGAAGAAGGGAACTGTCTTCAAGCCTTTCTATCTCGAGAAGGTCACCGAAGTGGGAACCGTCGCAGCTTTCGAGAAGCTTATGAAGCCCGCCGTGTGTCGGCCCTTCAATGACGTTCAGTTCTCCGCTGGAACCGTCACAAAGACCGGCATCAACGAGCAGGGCCGCAGCATCGCCGTCGACGAGGTGGCGTGGTACCGGCACGTATCGGAGCTCGGCTTCAAGCAGATCCCGAAGATCTACTCCTATTCGCCCCTTGTCATGGAGCGCATCCCTGGTAGGAACATCTGGGAGTACGACTGCCTTACGCTTTCCGAGAAGCGCCGCGTCGTCGACTCCATCGTCGACGGCCTCGACAAGCTTCATCATCTCGAAGCCCCCGTTCCGGCCGTCGAGAGCGATCTCGACGAGACCTACATCACGAAGACTTTCGACCGCCTCGAGAAGGTACGCGACCTCATCCCCTTCGCTCGCGACGAATACATCCGCATCAACGATCGTTGGTACCGGAACATCTTCTACGACCAGGACGTGCTCAGCAACGTCTTCAAGCGGCGTTATCCGAAGGAGTTCCGTCTCATTCACGGCGACTGCACGTTCTCGAACATGATCTACGATCGCCTGCACGGAGAAGTGCGCTTCATCGATCCGCGCGGCTACTTCGGCAAGACCAAGCTGTATGGCGACGCCGACTACGACTGGGCGAAGGTCTACTACTCGCTCGTCGGGAACTACGACCAGTTCAACCGCAAGAAGTTTGCGCTCGACATTCAGGAGAAGTCCGTGGAACTGGCCGTTCGTCCGTCGAACTGGTCTGACATGGAGAACTACTTCTTCGAGAGGCTTGACGGCGTGAGCCGCACCAAGATCCAAGCGCTTCATGCCGTCATCTGGCTCTCCCTCACCACGTACGCTTGGGAGGACTACGACTCTATCTGCGGCGCCTTCTACAACGGCATTTTGAAGTCTGCCGATTTCCTTTAACCTTCAGGAAAGTGCCTGAGATTAATCTCAGGCACTTTGTCTCGAAAAAGAGCACATATGTCCACTCTAATGCTTTCACCGCTCCCTAAGACATGGATCTTCGATGTTGACGGTACGTTGCTTGTTCATAACGGTCATTTGCGAGAGCAGGGAGATGAGGTGTTACCGGGAGTCCAGGAGCTCTTCTCTCAAATCTCTCCCAACGACAAGGTCGTCTTGCTAACTGCCCGAAAGGAAGTTTTGCGAGAACATCTTGAATCCTTCCTCAATGACAATGGGATTCGCTTTGATGTCATCCTCTATGGAATGCCTATGGGCGAGCGAATCCTGATGAATGACAAGAAGCCTTCCGGACTTGTTACCGCCTATGCCGTGAACAAGGAACGTGATGCGCCGCTAGACCTAAACATTGTCATTGATGAAACCTTATGATGCAGAAGGATATGACATGCGTGCAGAAGAAAATCCTGCTGGGGTTACCTTTGTACGCGAAATATCGCAACAACGATCGGTTGGTGCGTTTTTTTGCCGGCGGCCTTTGGCGTGAGGATGTCACCTTTTCCGCCTATGGAGAATCAGGACGGCAGGTGTATTTCTGCGGACTTCCTCTATGGGGACGACGCATCGAGAACAATATGCTCTGCTGGCATCTTGGCCGAAATACCAAGGTATCCAGTCTGGACATCGCTGATGTTCTCGAACGGGATTTGAATCGCCTGTTCGGATCTCGTCCGACCGCAGACGGCAAGCGGCGCCGGGTATTTGTGTTCTGGGCCAACTCCGGCGAGATCGCTATGCTCTTCTCGATCTTCATGCCAAGGCTCCTATTCAAGATGGGATTGTCTGCACGGGATGTGGTGTTTCTCTGCACGAAGCAGTATCACGCCGACATGGCAGCTCTCTACTTTCCTGAGGTCAAGGCCGTCGTCGCAAAGCCCAATATCCTGCGGCACGTCACAAAGGACCTGAGGACCAAATCGTGGGATGTCAACGTCTTCTTCACGGGCGCGTACTTCTGCGAGTTCGAGCGACAGGCCAAACGCAGCAGCCATCCGCTCGATGCTATCGAATGGATGGCCCGCTACCTCGAACTGGCGCCCATTCCGGCAAAGCTCACCCCAGAACTTCAAGAACGACTCGACGTGTACGAAGAAGCGGCAGACCGCAAGCTTGAACGTCGAACCGATTGGTCTAAAACCATTCTGATTTCTCCGCATTCGTTTTCTTGCGGGAGTATTTCCGCCGAGGATACGGCAGCCATTCATGATATGGCAGTAGAAAGAGGCCTTGACGTGTACTTCAATGAAGTCACCGGTAGCAAAGCACTTACTTATCCGGAATTGCTCTCTAAAGCGCGACACGCGGTCGGTGTCGTGGGGATTAGAAGCGGCCTGATCGACTTTCTCAAATGTGCAGGAGTTCCGATGTTCGTCTGCTATCGCAGTTTCCCAGATCGAGGCTTCAACACACCTGCGTGCGACTCTAACTCTGTTATTAAGATGTTTTCGCTTAGACGAGCTGAGAGTGAATCCCGCGTGATGGAAGTGCTTGCTGAACCCTTGGTTGATTTACTCAATTTCGAACTGTGGCTGAATTCATTGAGAACAGGTAAATGACCGTGACAAATCTAGATAGATACGAACCCATACATAGCGTAAGCAAAAAATATCTTTTTGGACTTATAAAATACACGAGGCTTACAACAGATGGATTCAGCTATTGTTTCCGTGCATTCGGGTTACCCATTGTTTCTCGACAATTCGATCGTGGATTGCCGGTTGTCCATATTCTCTTTTTTAAGTTTCGACTAAATTCAGCACAAAGAACGCAGAGACTCTTGAAGGATATAGCCAGGCAAGGCCAGTACGACAATGTCTTTGTTCTTTTTAATAATCTCGGTGAGACTAGACTTTTTTTGGAATGTTTCCGCTCTGAAATACCATGTAATTCGATTTTTGTTTATACAAAGCCATACCATCGGGAACTTTTGGATATGATCATTCCGCAGGTCAAGTCTATGTTTTACCCGGAATACTTTTCTGTACACTTCCAATCCGATGCGAAGGCGCTATATATTAAAAAATCAAGGGTGAATTTGATTGGCCGAATTTGCTATTTTAAAGAATATGAGGCGGCAATCCAAGCGCAGGGCGTAGAGGAGGTACCACATTTTTATCGAAATTACCTTGATAAAGTTGGGCGCTCTATCGGCTATACTGTAGAGCCTAAAACGATTATGCCTCTAAAGGTATCTAAACAAGAGCGTAAACGAGCGCTAGAAAAACTGGATCTATTAATAGGAAATAATAAGTTTGTTATTATCTGCAACGAAACATTTTCCAATATCAATCTGAAGCCTACATTTTATCAAGAACTTTGTAGAAAGCTTTACGCTCTTGGTTACAAGGTTCTTTTTAATTCGACTGGAATCAACTGCTCAAACAGCTTAGGCATAACGGCTAGCATGTCGATTCAAGAATTAGTCGAGATAGCTTCACGTGCTGAATTTGTGATTGGAATTCGCAGTGGCATTCTTGATGTCTTAGCCTCGAACGCAAAGGCGATCGTTGCATTGTATACTCCGTTTAGAAAAAGACCGGGGTTCGATGAAATTTCGGCGGAGAAAGTATTGGTTGCGTTTAGTCTCGCTAAGATAGATTTCTATAATAAACCTTTAATTCGTGAGATTATTGTAGATGATGCTACGCTTACAGATGATGTAATAAAGAAGATGCTTCAATGCGAGTAATTTAATAAATGGCGATTTTTATTTAATATTGTTATTGTAAAAATGTTACCCCCCTCCCAGGGCGAACGCAGATTTCAGCGAGCGGATGCAGCCGATTCTTTGCAAAAATCGAGTTTTCGCAGCCAGCGCAGCCCGACCTCCAGTGACGATCCAACCTCATGGGTAAGCTGAGCAAGGGAGCGAGGTTCCTTGAGCCTGCGCTCCTGCTGATCGATGACCTGGAACGCCCGAACAAGATTGCTGGCCTCTTTGCCAAGGCCTCGGTATATGTCAAGATACTTCAAAAGATTTTTTGGGGATCGCTCGCCGCTGGGCAGGCCGCGCAGCAGATGGCCTGACCGGACAGCCCCTCCTCATGGAAGCGGCGCTGGGGATGAGTCCTCAGCGCCGTTTTTTTGGGGGCCGCCATGCGATGGCAGGGCTTCTACAATAACATGTTTTGCACATATAGTGAAGTTACACTGTAGCCATTGCATGGCCTCCTTTAAATTTTTTAGGCGCTATTGCACGCCTACGAAACACCCCGTGCATCGATTTTCTTTAAATAACAGTGTGTTGAAATTAAAAATTCCAGGTATTTTGATGCCCGTCAGTCGATATGGGGGCTATCGGCCGGGAGTTGGGGTCACAGGGTTAACGAGTGCGGAAAAACGAGCACGGATAAAACCGCATTCGATTTCATGGAGCGGAACGCTTCTTCTCCCTTCGAACTAGGTCAAAGGAACTATCATCGTTCGAATGAATCCGAGCCTTTTCATTCTTGTCTCGGCGCTTCTGGGCGCCGCAGGCACGGCCCTCATCCGGGGCGTCGGCCTCGAGCACGACTACTTCGAGCTCATCATGGTCGAGAACGTCGTGATGCTCCTCGCGTGCGGCGCCTGGATGCTCGCAAGGCGCGTTCCCTTCAAGACGCCCTGCCTGGGGCTCCATCTCGCCCGCGGCGTCATGGGCTTCATCGCCTCGGTCGCCTCGGTGCAGCTCGCGCAGCAGATTCCGGTCGCCCTTGCGGAGTGCATGCTCTACACCTC
>CALEDY010000080.1 GCA_937949355.1 uncultured Collinsella sp.
CCGCCGTAGCCCAGATACCGCAGCATCTCGGCACGGTCGACACGAGGGTGGTGAGCAGCGTCGATACGATAAAGCGCCGGCGACGCAAGGTCGGCCGGCACTTCAACAACGGTTGTATCGACGTGCGGTTTTTCCATTACCCCAGGCGCTCCATAATGGTCGCGGCGATTGCAGGACGGTTCATAGTGTACAGGTGCAGACCGTCGGCACCGTGCTCTTTGAGGTCGCAAAGCTGACGGGCGGCATAATCTACACCGGCTGCCTGCAGACTCTCGGGGTCGTTCTCGTATTTGGCGAGAATCTTGATGACGGGGGAGGGCAGCGACGCACCGCACATAAAGACCATGCGGCTAATCTGCGACTTGCCCATAAACGGCATGATGCCCGCGGTAATGGGCACGGTGATACCGGCCTTGTCGGCAAGCTCGCGAAAACGGTAGAAGCACTCGTTGTCAAAAAAGAGCTGCGTCACAAAGAAGCTCGCGCCGGCGTCCTGTTTTTGCTTGAGGTATTCGACCGAGGCGTTGAGATCCTCACAGGCAATGTGGCCCTCGGGGTAGGCTGCGGCGCCCACGCAAAAGCCGGCGTCGACGAGCTCGGGGATGAGGTCGCGGGCGTAGGCGTAGTCCGAGGCGGGCTTGTCGTCCTCGGTCGCGCCAGCGGGAAGATCACCGCGCAGGGCCAGGATGTTTTCAACGCCGGCGGTGCGATACTCGTCGATCTTGGCGGCGATATCGGCGTGGGTGCGGCCCACGCAGGTGAGGTGCGCCACCGAGGGCGTATCGAATTCGCTCGTAATCATATGCGCGATGGGGGCGGTGGTGGCACCGTTGCCCGAGCCGCCGGCCGAGCAGGTGACCAAGACAAAGCTCGGCGAAAGCTTGCACAGATTGCCTGCCACCTCGCGAGCCGTGTCGAGGGTAAGCTCGCCCTTGGGCGGGAACATCTCAAACGAAACGGGTGCGGTGCCCTGGGATGCTGCCTGCTTAAAAACCTCGTCGACGCGCATATCGTGCTCCT
>CALEDY010000081.1 GCA_937949355.1 uncultured Collinsella sp.
GGGTCAGCCCGTGGGAGGCCAGGGCGCCGCTGACCGGTGGACGGCACCGAGCCGTACGCTTGAATCGAAGAAGGGGGAGGCCTCGCGGCCTCCCCCCTTTTTTTGCGTTGTAATGTTGGAATTCACCTTCACTCAGGCGCTCTTACTGTTTGGCTGTATTTTGAGCCCTTCTTTTATATTTGCGCGATAATAACTCTCATTGGCGTTAGGGAGGGCTTGATGTTTACCGTTTTTGTCTTGGGCAATATTGCTTCGGGTAAGTCGACTGCCTGCCGCTATCTCGAATCTCGTGGTGCCATGCTTATCGATCTGGATGAGCTTGCCAAATCGCTGTATGTGCCGGGTTCCGAGGTCGTCAATGCTCTTGCGGAGGAGTTTGGCTGGGACATTCTGGACGAGGAGGGTGGCATTCGTCGCAACGTCCTCGCTGCTCGAGCTTTCGTCTCTCCCGATACAGTCGCACGGCTCAATGGCATTGTTCATCCGGTTCTTATCGAACAACTTTCGATGAGGATTCTCGATCCGGTTTGCTGTACGGTTTCATCTCCCCGTTATCCCTTTGCGGTTGTGGAGGTTTCTGCCCCGACTGGTTTTGAGGATGCGTTTGGCCTGGCTGATGAAATACTGGTCATCAGCGCGCCCTTGGAAGTCCGTCGTGAACGCGCCATTCAGCGCGGTATGGAGCCCTCTGATTTTGATGCGCGCTCTGCATGTCAGCCCGATGAACTTGCGCTTTGCAAACTTGCTACGACGGTGATTGATAATGCAGCAGGTGATAACTCGCTTTTTGTTCAGCTAGACGCGTGGCTTGCATGTCATGGTTTCGGGAATGCTGCGGAGAAGGAGGCCGATGTCTAAAACGCGTTTCTTTAGCTGGTATCGCCTCGTGCCGCTGGCCGTCCTTTTCGTTTTCGGTCTCATTTCGCTCGTGTACTCGTATGCGCCTGCTGCTTTCTTTAAGCCGTTGTATCCGATTGACTACGAGGCATACGTAAAACAATCGAGCATTTCGCACAATCTGGATCCGTATCTGGTGTGTGCGGTCATTAAATCGGAATCGAATTGGGACCCCGAGGCCGAGTCGAATCAGGGCGCTCAGGGATTGATGCAGCTGATGCCCGAGACGGCTCAAGATATGATTGCTAAGGGTCTTGTCGATGGCAACGAGTTTTCGGCTGATAACCTTAACGATCCGGCTACGAACATCGAGTTTGGCTGTGCGTATCTTTCGTATCTTCTAACCTATTTTAATGGGTCGACCGACAGCGCCATTGCCGCCTATAACGCTGGCATGGGCAATGTCGACGGATGGGCGCAGGAGAGCACGTCGTTGCATAATGCAATCACCTTCCCCGAGACTCAGGCGTACCTGATTCGTGTCAATAACGCCTGGGTCCGCTACAAGACCCTCTATCCCGATCAGTTCGTATAGGACTATGCCTGCCGCCTGCGTATACTGCAGATATATGAGTTAGGAGTATCCATGGCGGAATTTGAAGTAGAGCGTGTTGGCGGAGAGCTTAAGCGTTTTGGCGTTGAGGGCTCTGAGGTGCCATTTAAGGTCGTATCTCCTTATGAGCCTGCGGGTTCCCAGCCCAAGGCCATTGAGTCGCTTGTGCAGGGCGTGAGAGACGGAGATCGCTATCAGGTTCTGTTGGGCGTGACTGGCTCGGGCAAGACCTTCACGATGGCCAAGACTATTGAGGCCTTGGGTAAGCCGACGCTGGTCATGGCTCCCAATAAAACGCTTGCCGCCCAGCTTGCGAGCGAGCTCAAGGAGTTCTTTCCCAACAACGCCGTGGTCTACTTTGTGTCGTACTACGACTATTATCAGCCCGAGGCATATGTGCCGCAAAGCGATACATATATCGAGAAGGACTCCTCGATTAACGAAGAGGTCGAGATGCTGCGCCATCAGGCAACCGCATCGCTGCTTTCTCGACGCGATGTGATCGTTGTCGCATCGGTCTCGTGTATCTATGGCATTGGCTCTCCCGAGGACTATGCGGG
>CALEDY010000082.1 GCA_937949355.1 uncultured Collinsella sp.
CCGAGCCGAGCCGAGCCGAGCCGAGCCGAGCCGAGCCGAGCCGAGCCGAGCCGAGAATAGTCGCTGCATTTCCATTCGCCATAGTCAAGTCCTCCTTCCCTATTGTAATCCCCCACTTATGATTTTACCTACCAATTCAATCATGAGTGGGGGATTACAAAAGCCGAAAGGGGAGGACTTCTTTGCGAAGCCTCTCCCTTTCGGGGCCTTCTTTGTTAAAGGAATTCGCCTACTCGGTGGACTTCGGGTTGTAGGTCTACTCCGAACTGGTCTTTAACGGTTGCCTGGATGTGGCGGATGAGTTCGTCGACGTCGGCTGCGGTGGCGTGGTCGGCGTTGACGATGAAGCCGCAGTGCTTTTCGCTCACCTGGGCGCCGCCGATGGCGTGGCCGCGCAGGCCGGCGTCCATGATGAGCTTGCCGGCAAAGTAGCCCTCGGGGCGCTTGAAGGTGGAGCCGGCGCTCGGCATGTCGAGCGGCTGCTTGTCCTCGCGGCGCTGGCGGTAGTCGTCCATGTCGGCCTTGATCATCGCGGCGTTGCCCGGGGCGAGGTTAAAGGTTGCCGAGAGTACGATAAAGCCGTCGTCGGCGATGCGGCTCTTGCGATAGCCCAGGTTGAGCTCATCGACATCGAACTCAATGATGTTACCGCTGCCGCGGGTACCGTCGTCGAGCTGGCGAGCAGGCTTGTAGACGCGCACGGACTCCAGCACGTCGGCCATGCAGGCGCCGTAGGCACCGGCGTTCATATAGCAGGCGCCGCCGACCGAGCCGGGGATGCCCGAGATGGGCTCCATGCCGGTAAGGTCGGCCTCGGCTGCCGCGGCCGCGACATCCGAGAGCAGCGCGCCGGCTGCTGCCGTGACATGCGTGCCGTCGACGGTAATGTTGGAGAGGCCTTCGCCCAGTGCCACGACGACGCCGCGGATACCCTTGTCACCGACGAGCAGGTCGGAGCCGTTGCCCACGATGGTGAGCGGCAGATCGCAGCGATAGCAGGTGTCGAGCGTGGCGACGAGGCCCTGCTCGGTATCGGGCGTAACGAAGACATCGGCCGGACCGCCGATCTTAAACGTGGTGTGCTCGCGCATGGGCTCGCTCATGAGTACGTTGTCCTCGCCGGCAACACCGGCGAGCGCGCAGAGCAGGTCCTCGTTAAAAAAGTCATTCTCGTGCATACGAATATCCGCCTTATGGTGGTCGTTTTCATCAATCGAATGCAATATACCCCACCCGGATGGATTTGGTGCAAAGTAACCTGACCCCAATGCACCAATCGGCTTGCGCTGGCGGCGATAAAAGTGCCGTTTACCGGATTGGTAAAGTGTTTATCATCGAGGTAGAGGGACGGTCGCTATACTTTCAAGAGATTGCGCGAATACTCGGAAGGAGCGAGATGGGCAACAAAGTTACTCTCAAGCAGATTGCCCAGGAGGTGGGGCTTTCCCCCTCGTCGGTCTCGCTTGTCCTTAACAACCGACCTTGCCGTATCTCGGAAGAAAACCGCAAGCGCATCAAGGAAGTTGCCGCACAAAACCATTATGTTCCCAACCAGATCGCGCGCAGCCTGGTCATGCGCGAATCGCGCACCCTGGGTCTTATCGTGCCCAATATCGAGAGCCGCTTTTTTGCCTCGCTCGCCGGCAGTCTGGAAAAGCGCTGCCGCGAGGACGGCTATGCGCTCTTCATTACCAGCTCGGGCGGAAGCGCCGATGACGATCTGGAGCTGCTGCGCCAGCTGGTGACGCGCGGCGTTGATGGCGTCTTCCTGGTGGTGGGTGACGAGTTCTCCGATGACCGCGCCCTGCGCGAAGAGGTCAGCCACCTGCCCATCCCGGCCGTAATGGTCGACCGTGCCATTGAGGGGCTCGAGTGCGACAAGGTGATGTTCGACCACGAGATGGGCGGCTATATGGCCACCCGCTATCTGATCGAGCAAGGCCACCGCCGTATTGCCTGCCTGGTTAATGCCCGCCGTTCCAATACGGGTCGCAAGCGACTTGCCGGCTATGAGCGCGCGCTGCGCGAGGTTGGCCTGCCGATCGACGCGCGTTTGGAGTTTGAGAGCGAGTACTACATTCCGAGCGCATACGAGGCCTCGGAGGCAGTGCTCGCAACTGACGCCACTGCCGTGTTCGCAAGCTCGGATAACATTGCCCTCGGTTTGCTCAAGCGCTTGCACGAGATGGGGAAGAGCATCCCGGGCGATATCTCGGTGGTGAGCTATGACAACTCGGCGGCCGACGTTCTCTTTGAGCCGGCGCTGACCGCGATTGAGCAGGACCCTGGTGTCCTTGCGGAGCATGCTTTTGGCTGCATGTCCAAGCGTCTTGCCGGTAGGGGCGGCAGGCGTGCCGAAGAGGTCGTTCTGGAGCCGGAGCTTATCGTTAAGGACAGCGTGCTCGAGCTTACTAAACACAACTAAACACGTTTACCAATTTGCAGAGACCGAATGTGGAGCACCTGTGACAATCAACGCCGCAGGTGAATGTCGCGTTTTGCTAATCGATGGGATTGATAAGGGTGGTAAAACGTTTTTTCACCATGATAAAACGTTTTAGCAAATATACTGGTCCCAACGAAAGGTTGCCGTATCGGAGGGTGACCGCGCAGCGAAGGGACATAAACAATGGCTAAAACACTGGGAACGCCGTGGCAAAAACTGGGACACGAGGTGCCCGCTTCCGAGCTTGAGGGTATCGATCTGTATTGGCGCGCTTCGAACTACCTGTCCGTCGGCCAGATCTACCTTCGCTCCAACCCGCTCATGCGCGCTGACTTTGTCGACGAGAAGACCGGTGAGACGCGCGATTTCGGTCGTCCGGACGTCAAGCACCGCCTGGTTGGCCACTGGGGTACCACGCCTGGCATCAACTTCCTGTTCGGCCACGTCAACCGCCTCATCGCCGACCACAACCAGAACGCCATCTTCCTGATGGGCCCCGGTCACGGTGGTCCCGCCGGTACCGCCCAGTCGCTGCTCGACGGCACCTACCGCGAGATTCGCCCCGACATCACCGATGACGAGGCCGGCTTGCAGAAGTTCTTCCGCCAGTTCTCCTACCCCGGCGGCATTCCGAGCCACTTTGCGCCCGAGACGCCCGGCTCCATCCACGAGGGCGGCGAGCTCGGCTACACGCTCAGCCACGCCTACGGCGCCGTCATGGACAACCCGAGCCTGCTGGCCGTTGCCGTGGTGGGCGACGGCGAGTCCGAGACCGGCCCGCTTGCCACCTCTTGGCAGTCCAACAAGCTCGTGAACCCGGCAACCGACGGTATCGTCCTGCCGATCCTGCACCTCAACGGCTACAAGATCGCCAACCCCACCATCCTCGCCCGCGTGTCCGACGAGGAGCTCACCAAGTTCTTTGAGGGCATGGGCTATAAGCCGCACTTCTTTGTCGCCGGCTTTGACGACGAGAGCCATGCGAGCATTCACGAGCGTTTCGCCGCCCTGTTTGAGCAGGTCTTCGACGAGATTTGCGACATCAAGGCCACCGCTCAGGCCCAGGCCGCCGCGGGCGAGACCGTGGTCCGTCCGGCCTACCCCATGATTGTGTTCCGCACGCCCAAGGGCTGGACCTGCCCCAAGCAGATCGACGGCAAGAAGACCGAGGACTCCTGGCGCGCGCATCAGGTGCCGCTGGCGAGTGCCAAGGACACCCACGAGCACTTCCGCGTGCTGCGCGAGTGGCTGCGCTCCTACAAGCCCGAGGAGCTCTTTACGCCCGAGGGTCAGGTGCGCCCCGAGGTGACGGCCTTTATGCCGACCGGCGAGCTGCGCATCGGCGCCAACCCCAACGCGA
This sequence comes from uncultured Collinsella sp., assembly GCA_937949355.1. Lineage (GTDB taxonomy): Bacteria > Actinomycetota > Coriobacteriia > Coriobacteriales > Coriobacteriaceae > Collinsella. The sequence goes on from CALEDY010000082.1 coordinate 3,807, forward strand.
ACGGCGGCAAGGTGCGCCGCGAGCTCGAGCTGCCCGATGTCCACGCACACGAGATTCCCGTTGCCGAGAAGGGTCACGGCTGGGGCTCCACCGAGGCCGCCCGTGTCTTTGGTGAGTACACCGCCGATGTCCTGGCCAAGAACATGGACGACTTCCGCATCTTTGGCCCCGACGAGACCGCGTCAAACCGCCTGCAGGCTGCCTACAAGGTGACCAAGAAGCAGTGGGACGCCGGCTTCTACGAGGACGAGGCCAACGACGAGCTACTTGCCGGCTCCGGCAAGGTCGTCGAGCAACTGTCCGAGCACCAGTGCGAGGGCTTCATCGAGGCCTACGTGCTCACCGGCCGCTCCGGCGTGTGGAGCTCCTACGAGAGCTTTGTCCACGTGGTCGACTCTATGGTTAACCAGCACTGCAAGTGGCTCGAGGCCACCAAGCGCGAGATTCCGTGGCGTGCCCCCATCAGCGGCCTCAACATTTTGCTGTCGAGCCACGTCTGGCGTCAGGACCACAACGGCTTCTCGCATCAGGACCCTGGCTTTATCGACCTGCTGCTCAACAAGGCAAACGACACGCATATCGTGAACGCCTACTACCCGGCCGACGCCAACATGGCCCTTGCCGTGGCCGAGCGCGTCTACCAGTCCACCGACTGCGTCAACGCCATCTTCTGCGGTAAGCAGCCCGCCCCGACCTTCCAGACAGTCGACGAGGCCAAGGCGGAGCTTGCCGAGGGCGTCGCGACCTGGGAGTGGGCATCGACCGCCGACTCGCTCGCCGAGGCCGACGTTGTGGTCGCTACCTGTGGTGACGTGCCAACGCTCGAGGCTCTGGCGGCAACCGATATGCTGCGCGAGCTGGGCATCAAGGTTTGGTTCGTCAACGTGGTCGATCTGCTCAAGATCCAGAACGTCTGCGAGAACGATCAGGCCATCAGCGACGAGCGTTGGGCCGAATTCTTCGGCTGCGGCGAGAAGCCCGTCCTCTTTGCCTTCCACGCCTATGCCGGCACGATTCGCCGCCTGATCTGGAACCGCCCCGGCCACGACGCCTTCCGCGTCCACGGCTACGAGGAGAAGGGCTCCACGACCACGCCGTTCGACATGCTGCGCCTGAACAACATGGACCGCTGGGCCCTGGCTGCCGACGTGCTGCGCATGGTCGATGCCGATAAGTTTGCCGAGCAGATCAACGAGTGGGAGGCCTTCCGCACCGAGGCCTTCGAGTTCGCTTGCGACGAGGGCTACGATCACCCGGCCTTCACCGATTGGGTCTGGCCCGACGCCGCTGCCGCAACCGCAGCCGACGGCGCCCTCTCCGCAACCCAGATGACCGCGGGCGACAACGAGTAGCATCCGGGACGGTCTCGCGCTGGGGCCGCCTCCGGGCGGGTTACC
>CALEDY010000083.1 GCA_937949355.1 uncultured Collinsella sp.
GGCCAGTATGGATGGCAGTACACATCTTCGGAACGTCTTGATGGCATTGCCGCTAATACGGTTGACGTGAGCGCGTTTTCCTCAGCTGATTTTGTTAACGTTCTTAATATGCCTGACTTTTCTCTTGCTGATGGATCTTACTACATAGATTCGATTGCAAAAGATTCCTCGAGTGTTACCGTTGCTGCCGACACCAGTCTTTCTTTGTATGGGGCTCGGGGAACGGCTGATCAGCGTTTTAATCTTGAGTCGGACGGCTCTGGAGTATATCGAATTAAGAGTGAGTCAACTGGGTTATATCTTTCGGTTGCGGGAGATAATGCGCAAAGCGGATCTTCGGTCACTCAGGCCGCTTATGCTCAGGACGAGCACCAGCTTTGGCATATCCGTGTTGCCGATAATGGATTCTACATTCAGTCTGCTTTGGGTAACTGGGTGCTCGATCTTAATTGTGGGAGTACTGCGGATGGAACTTCGGTTCGCATCTGGGCCCCAAATAAGTCGAATGCGCAGCGCTTTACCTTTGCGTCCGTTTCAACCGTTAAAACCGACACGGCTTTCGCTATAAAGAGCGCGCTTAACCCGCAGCTTGTCATGGATATCTACGGTGGTTCATCTGATAATCGAGCGCGACTTCAGATCTATAACGCCAATAATAGCCAAGCTCAGATGTTTACGTTTAAGCAGGTCGGTAATGGTCTGTACGAAATCGTAAACGTTAACTCCGGTAAGCCCTTTGAAGCGCAGGGTGGTTCCGTCTCCAATGGGGGAGCGATCTCCCAGTACGCATCTAATGGCACGTGCGCGCAGCATTGGTCTGTCATTGATCACGGCAATGGCGAGTACTCGTTCATCAATTCAAAGTCCGGTAAAGCTGTTGACGTTCCCGGCGGCAATGGCGTGAGTGGGTCTGCGCTGCAGATTTATACGTACAACAGATCTGATGCACAGAAATGGACGCTTGCGCCAGCGCGTACCGTTCGCCAGGAGCTCAATGATCTCGCCGCCTCGAGCAAAGGGCTTGTAAAAGAGGGCGTTGAATATGCTATTGGCTCTGTCTCTGAGCGTCAGGTGTTCGACATTTCTGGTGGGTCTACAAATTCCGGCGCCAATCTTCAGCTGTATGCATCTAACGCTACGTCGGCTCAGCGCTGGACGTTTTCCTATGACAAGAATGGTTATGTGACCATCACGAATGCTAAGTCGGGTAAGGTTCTAGACGTATCTGGCGGCAGCAAGAAAGCAGGTGCCAATGTTCAGCAGTACGCGTCCAATGGCTCTTGGGCTCAGAAATGGATCCTTGTTGATTGCGGTGACGGCTCTTTCAAGATTTGCTCTGCGATTAGGACTGGCTTTGTCTTGGACCTTGCCGGAGGCTCCACTGCAAATGGAGCGAATGTCCAGGTTTATGACGATAACGGCACCGCTGCACAGCGATTCCGTTTGTATACAGCCGGAGAAGTTGCCAAGGCTCAGACAATTGAATCTCAAACTGCTGTTGTAACGGCTTCTGATGGTCGCGTATTTGATGTGCCTGGCGGCAGCGTGGATAGCGGAGCTGCCCTTCAACTTTATAGTGCCAATGGGACTATTGCACAGTCGTTTGGGTTTGAATATGAAGCTGAAAAGGGGCTTTATGCGATAAAGTCTGCGAAATCCTATCGCTATCTGTATGCTCAGGACGGGGATATTGTTCCTGGAGCTGCGGTTAAGCAGGGGAGCCTGTCGCCTTCTTCGCTGATTTATTATTGGGCTGTCGAAGATGCCGGTAACGGTTTGTACCGTATCGTTAACGCCGCTACTGGTTGTGTTTTGGGTGTAAGCGCTTCTGGTAAGATTGTTACGGTCTCCAGGGGCGATTCGCGCGAGCTGGCGGTTGCATTTGCGTCGTCCAACTTTAAATGCTTGCGCTCCGAACAAGACGCCGACGCCGCGACTCATATGTCTGATTTGGCAGACGGCGAGTATATCGTCAGCTCGAGCAAGAACTATTCATTTGTCTTGGATGTTTCTGGCGGATCTAAAGATAACAGCGCCAATATCCAGCTTTACACGTCGAATATGAGCAATGCCCAGCGCTGGATCGTTTCCCATGACGATAAGGGCTACGTTACGTTTACCAATGCTGGGTCCAATAAGGTGATTGATGTTGCGGGAGGAAACGCCTCTGCAGGAACTAATATTGCCCAGTATGCCTCCAACGGAACATTTGCTCAAAAATGGATCGTTGCCAAGCAATCCGACGGCTCATATCTTATTGAGAGCGCTCTTAGGCCCGGATTCTATCTTGGGTCTAAGGGAGGTAACGCGTCCAATGGCGTAAATGTTGAGTTGAGCATCAATGATGCCAATTCGCATTTTGCGTTATTTAACACGTCTCCATCAGTTGCTAAATGCGATGATATTCTCCCTGCTGGCTATTTCACGCTGAGTCCAGCCTGCAGCTCCACCGGTAAGGTTATTGATATTGTCGGTGGCTCAAGCTCCAATGGAGCAAATGCTCAGCTTTACCGAAGTAACGGTACGCTTGCTCAGCTGTTTAGTTTTGAATATTACGACGGCTACTATGTAATTCGTAATGTAAAGTCTCAAAAAGCGCTTGACGTGGATGGCGGCAAGCTCATTCCGGGCACTAATGTCGCGCAGTGGGAATGTGATTCGACCAATGCTAATCAGCTGTTTGCCGCGATTGATAACGGCGATGGGACGCTTTCTTTTATTAATAAGGCGACTGGCCTTGTTTTGGATATTGTTGGAGCTTCCGACAGTGCTCAGGCGAATTTGGACGCATATCTCCCCAATGGAAGCGCTGCACAAAAGTTTACGCTTCATCAGGTTACAGAGTTTTTGAGTGAGGGCGCTTCCTCCTTTGAGTCGGTCACGGCTTCGAAAGTCTTGGATGTTGCCGGCGGATCCATGGAGGACGGCGCTGCGGTCCAGCTATATACGTCGAACGATACGCTTGCGCAAAAATGGTATGTAAGCGAAGTGGCCGGGCTGGACAACACGTACGAGATTGAGTGCATCGGCTCTGCGAAGGTGCTCTCCCTTGCTGATGACGGGAAGCTTGTCCAGCAGACATCAAGCGGTGTTGATTCTCAGCGGTGGCACAGTGCGTTGTCCGGTGGCAAGATCGCGTTGCAAAATGTGGCTACAGGCCAGTATCTCTGTGTTTCGGGCTCTTCCTCGACATTGGGCCTGGTTGATTCGTTAGAGCTGCCCGGTGTTCGTTTTAACGTGAAGAGTGTCGGGGTTCTCTCTGAGGGGTCATATACCATCCAGCTTATGGCGAACCGGTCGCAGGTATTCGATGTGTCTGGTGGATCAACGGTTACCGGAACGTCTGTTGGTTTTTATGATTCGAACGGAACGGCGGCACAGATTTGGGATGTTCGCAAGAATTCCGATGGAACATATGAGATCTCGAGTGCTAAATCTTGTAAGCCGCTTGATATTAAGAATGGTAATCAGTCGGCTGGTAACGGCGTTCAAATATGGACCCGTAACGAAGGCGGCGCCCAAAAATGGAATTTGGTTTATAACAGGGGAGAGGGTTATACGATTCGGTCGTCAAGTGGACTGGTTCTTGGTTTCTCTAACGGTGTTCTTGCTCTGTGTCAGGATAATGGCTCTGCCGATCAGCGATTTGCGTTTGAGAATGCGACTTATATTCCACCGACTCTTACCGGCGTGCAGTGGAAAGGCTGCGCCCATTATTCTTCGACTCGTTATGGCGAAGACTGGAGCGTGATCGTGATTCATATTTCGGAGTGTACATCGCTTTCACAGATCGATAATACATTTTGGGGTACACGCGAGGCATCGGCTCATTATGGCGTGGCACCGGGGCAGATTCACCAGTACGTTGGCCTTGATGATACAGCCTGGGCCGTCGGCGACTGGGAGTGGAATAAACGTTCGGTGTCTATTGAGCATGTGGGCACTACGGCAAATCCGCCTTCGTATGCTACCCTTAATACTAGTGCGCAGCTTATGGCCGCGCTTGCAAGGTCTAAGGGTTGGAGACATCTAACGATGGGCGATAACGTCGGCATTCACAAGTGGTATTCATCGACGAGTTGTCCTGCTGGAACGGATGTTAACTGGCTGGTCGCGAAAGCTAACCAGTATTTAGGGAATTAATATAATTATTTGAGGTTGAATAACTTGAGCAAACGAATTCTATACTTCGATGTCCTCAATGTGGCTGCATGCCTAGCTGTTATTATTATGCATTTCAATGGTCTTGTGCATGCGTTTTCCCCATCTTCTGATTGGCTGCAAGCCCTTTTTGCGGAGTGTGTTTGCTATTGGGCTGTTCCGATTTTCTTTATGCTTTCGGGCGCCAATCTTCTTACCTATAGGGAACGCTATTCAACAAAAGAATTCCTTTACAAACGTTTTGTAAAAACGGTAATTCCCTTTCTTGCTTGGTCTGCCTTGGCGCTCATTTGGAAGGTGCAGACTGGGCAGATGCAGGCTCCGGCTGGCCCAAGATCATTTATTGATATGGTGATTAACACTCAGATAATTGATGTCTACTGGTTTTTCATCCCCTTGTTCTCAATGTACCTTTCGTTTCCTGTTCTGTCATTTTTATGCGACGGAAAGCATGATGATGTGCTTTGGTATTCCGTTGCCACTGGTTGTATTTTGATTTCCGTGTTGCCCTCCGTATCGGCATTTCTAGGTATTTCGTTCAACCCTTCGCTTACACTGCCGATATTGAGCGGGAATCTTCTATTTGCCGTACTCGGTTATTTGATTAAAAACCATGATTTTTCTGCGTATCAAAGGTATGTGATCTATCTATTAGGTGTGATGGGTTTTGCCGTTCGTTATTTTTCGACTGCCTACTGCTCCTTCGCTCAGGGCGAGCTCTATACGGTCTTTTGGGGCGTAACGAACTTCCCGTGCATGCTTCTTTCTGTTGCCGTCTTTGTTTTTTGCAAATATGCACATTGGGACCGATTGTTCACAACGCCAAGACGCGTAAAAGCGCTCAAGTCTCTTTCTGGTTGTAGTTTTGGAATTTATCTCATTCATATGATTGTGTTTTACTATCTCTTGATTATTACTGGCCTTGATGGAGGCCGTCTGGTCTGGAGAACTGTTTTCCCGTTCATCTGCTATTTTGTTTGTGCTGCGCTCGTTTTCTTTCTCAAAAAGATACCTCTAGCGAAATGGATTGTTCCGTAGGGGGGGGGGCATTGAGTATGAGAAACCGTTTATTTCATGGCATTTCGCTATGATTTCTTCCTCTGTTTGAACCTCTTATATTTTATTAGCGCTTGTTTCGCTCCATCTACTGGATGAAGCGATCTTGTAGACACGGGAATAACCCGCGTCTTCTTTTTAGTCCATGATATCGAAGGCCGTGAAATGCAGATCAGAAAGCAACATTTAAGGTTATTTATACCCATTTTACTGGGCCTTTTCTTTTCTCTAGGCGATTATGTTGCGACTCATGATGGCGTTCTTGATTTGTGCAGTAAAATGATTTGGTTCCAAGCTCTGGAATTCAGCATGTATTTTGTCGTTCTATTTGTTGTATTTGAATTGCTAATTGGTCATATAAACAATGAACAGGGCGGTATCAAGATTGCCTTGGGCTCATGCTTTCACCGACGGGAGCCAAGTATTGCAAAATCTAGATGTCGACTATCGCATCTCATTATCTATTTTATCTTTATCGCTACCGCCTGGTCTTTTTGGTTGTATCTATTGAGGTCTGGTATTTTTTGGTCGGATACATCACAGCAAATTTTGCAGTACTACGGTGTCGAGACTTTGTCCGACCATCATCCCGTGCTAGTTACCTTCATTTATGGGTTGTTTTGCGAGTTTGGTACGGCTGTATTCGGCAGCGCAACTAAAGGCTTAGTAATTCTTGGAGCAATTCAGCTATATTCCGCTGCTTTGCTAATTTCGTTGATTTGTTCAGATTTTTATCACTTCGGCGCCAATTCAATTTTATGTTTCATCGTTGTCGTCTTTTTCGCTATATTTCCTGTCTTCCCTGTAATGATTTGTTCGATTGCGAAGGATTCGCTTTCGATTGTTTTCTTTTTAGGGTATATATGGTTATTTTTCAGATTTCTTCTGTCAAAGAATCTATCTGTTCTTGAGATATTTGGAATAGTCTTATTTTCCATTATCGCTTCGCTTACAAAAAAGACCATGGGTTATATTATTTTTGGAGTCGATGTACTTCTCTGTTTATATACCTTCAACTTATCCAAAAAATGCTGCGTTAAAATATTGCTTTCCTCGGTTTTCTTCTCTTTAACCGTGTTTGTCCTTGTTCCGCAGCTATATGCTGCCGCTAACGTGTTGCCTGGCGGCAAACAGGAAATGATTGCGCCTATCATTCAGCAAGTTGCACACGATGTTAAATACTCTAAAGATGAAATGACCAACGAAGATTTAAACGTAATAGACAAGTTCCTTCTCACTAATGTCTGCGATATCCCTTCCAAGTATAATTGGGGTTGCGTTGACTCAATTAAGGACATAATAAGATATCCGTTAACGCCTATTCGGGGCGTAAACGACGAATCCTATTTTAATAAGTTCATTAAGCTGTGGGCCGTCAACTCAATGAAGGATCCCAAAGGCCATCTCGAGGCATGGATTGGCCTTATTGATGGATGGATAACGTTTCGTACCGATCAAGACGGGTCCGGAAATTACCTTGTCCTGCCAATGTACTCTGGCTGGTATTATGAACCTGTTGATAAGGTTATCGATTGGACCCCTACTTGCTCTGCTGGCGCTTCTGTTGCTCAGCAAATTTATCTTTCTATCCAAAGTCTTCCTATTATAAATGCTCTATTTTTCCGTTCCACCTGGGCCTCTATTATCCCTTTGTTCCTCCTGTTTTATGTACTCGGCGATAAGTATTCGGGTTCAAAAAAGGGGGCCCTATTGATCCTGTCCCCTGTTCTGATCACATGTTTGACTCTTTTAATAGTGCCGATTTCTATAGTAGGCGGCGAGCCAACGCGTTATGTCTTTAGTAATATTTGTCTAATTCCCATTTTGGTTTTGGCGTTATCTTTAGATAGTCTGTTCTACAATCATGGTTGATTGTTTTGGAGTTCATATGCAATTTCGTAATGTTGCGGTTATCATTCCCTGCTACAACGAGGCTTTAACCATCGGTAAAGTGATAGATGACTACCATGCGGCCTTGCCTGGTGCAATGGTATATGTATACGATAACAATTCTTCTGACGACACTTCGCAGATTGCCAAGCAGCATGGTGCGATCGTTCGCTTCGAGCCTCGCCAGGGGAAAGGTAACGTTTGTCGCCAGATGTTTCGTGATATCGATGCTGATTGCTATTTGATGGTCGATGGTGACGACACGTATGATGAGGCTAAAGCCGTTGATATGGTGCTGCCAATCCTTAATGGTGAGGCCGATATGACCGTTGGTGACCGTCTTTCCAACGGAACATATGCCGAAGAAAACAAAAGAGCCTTTCATGGATTCGGTAATAATCTCGTTCGATTCATGATTAAGTGGATTTATGGCTATGCTTTTGATGACGTTATGACTGGCTATCGTGCTATGAGTCGTCCGTTTGTTAAGACGTTCCCGGTCATGTCTGAAGGCTTTCAGATTGAGACCGAGCTTTCTATTCATGCTGTTGATAGGCGTTGGCGGATCAAGGATATTCCTATTGTTTATCGTGACCGTCCCGAGGGCTCTGTCTCCAAACTTGATACGTTTGGTGATGGCTTTAAGGTGATTGCGATGATCGGGGCGCTTTTTAAGGATTATCGACCCCTTAAGTTCTTTAGTTTGATTGCTGCAGTGCTTTTGATTGTTGGTTTGTTTTTCGGCATTCCGGTTATATTTGATTTTGTTCATACCGGTCTTGTTGAACGGCTTCCAACTGCTATTCTTGCGGTTGCGTTTGTGTTTCTTAGCGGCCTTTGTTTGACTACAGGTTTGATTCTAGACTCTGTTGCTAAGATCGAGCGCAAAGAGTGGGAGCTTAAGGTTTACGACGAGTTTCAGAAGTAGATAATTTTGGGGCGTCTCTTGGTGGCGCCCCTTTTGCTTTAAAAGTCAATTATCCTGTTAGAGTTAACCCTGTTCCTTCTATTAGGGAGCGTCTAGTTTGCCCCGTTTCTCCATTTGCGTTTCATCCTATAACGATGCTGAGTTCCTTCCCGCTTGTATCGATAGCGTTCTCAATCAGTCGTTCTCTGATTTTGAGCTCATTATTGTTGACGATGGAAGTCCTGATGACACGGCTTCTATTATTAATTCCTATGCTATGCGAGATGCCCGTATCGTCCCGATAATTAAACAGGTCAATGAAGGCGTTCATCTTGGTCGTAAATCAGCTGTAGTTAAATGCTCTGGCGATCTAGTTATCCTTTTGGATTCTGATGATGAGCTCGGCAACCCTCTCTTTCTTGAAAAGCTAAACGGGTATTCTCTCGTTCATCCGGCCGATATCTATCACTTTGGCATAGAGGTTATTAATGCTGGTGTTTCCGACCAGGAGCGTAATGACTTTGAGACTTACGTCAATCGTGATATTGAGCCTCTGTATGGAAGCGACATTGTAAATACTGCTTTTTCTGCCGATGCCGGTTATCGCCAAGACTGGCGAATTACTCAGAGGGCGTACAAGTCGGCTTATTTTAAACGTGTTTACGAAAATATGACTTCCGATCGCATGGGGCGTGCTCAAGACGGTTATGAGTGCTTTGTCGCTCTTGCCGAGGCAGAATCTCAGCTTACATGCAACAATATAGTCGGTCTTAAGTATTATCTTGGCCGAGGTGTAAACTCCGGAACTCAGATTTCTACCGAGTCTTTTGTTAAAAGCGCCAACGGATTCTGGAGTTCTGTTTCGCATATGCGTGAATATTGCAAGGGATTTGATCGCTTCGACCTGTCTTCATCTTTTAATGGAGGCAAATTAAAGCTTATGGATCTGCTGTTTAACGATTGGATCGTACGAGTAAACGATTCCGATAAGCTTGCCGCCGCGCGCGGTGCTGCTGAAGTTTGCGGTGGGGTAGAGGTTGCAACTCAGCTTATGCGTCTTGCGCGCGATAATGCCTACTCTCATTGGGTTGATGGAACCGAACTTGATGATTGCGCGAGCGCTTGGTATCACGAGGCTAAGCTTCTTGCGGGTGGAGAATACTTTACGTCTCAAGAGTTAATTGATTTCGGATGCGCCGCCAAGCTTCATATCGATGAAGTTTCTGAGCGTTCTTTTAGGCGCCGTTCCGAGGAGCAGGACGTTCGTATCTTTGTTTCTACGCATAAAAATGTCGACCTATTTGATAGTGCGGTTTTCCAGCCTGTTCAGGTTGGGTGCGCTTCTCACAATAATCTCTATCGCTGGGCCTTTCACGATCATGAGGGTAACAACATATCGACGCTTAACCCCATGTATTGTGAGCTGACTACTCAATACTGGGCTTGGAAAAATACCGACAGCCAATACGTGGGTTTTTGTCACTATCGTCGTTATTTCGACTTCACCCCCGAACGTCATAGCGAAAACATTTACGGCGAGATCATGGACACCTATATTGACTCAAAGTCTCAGGCTAAATATCATCTCGACGATAAATCTGTTGCTAATTATGTTAAGCAATACGATGTAATTACAACCGAGCGCAAGGATATTCGTCCATATTGTGGGCAGTCTGCAACGCTGCGTAAGCAGTATGACCTTGCAGATAAGCTTTATGTTGAGGATCTTGACAAGGTCGTCGAAATCCTCGGCAAGCAACATCCTGAATTTCTTGAAGATGCTCAGGCCTTCCTTAAGGGCCATGTTGGTCGCTTCTGTAACATGTTTATTATGAAGCGAGATATCTTCAATGATTACTGTGCGTGGCTTTTCCCCATTCTGGAAGAGTTTGTTGCTACGACTGATATGTCTCACTACAGTAAAGAAGGTGTTCGCACTCCAGGTCACTTGGCTGAGAGACTTCTAAATATCTATTTGCTCCATCACGAGCGCGTTGGATCTAATTGGAAGATGGCCGAGCTTCAGTGCGTGCATTTTGCTAACCCTGATTATCATGACGAGCTCGGTCTTCCCTCGCTCGGTTACGATAAGCGTCCTATCATTCCCGTTGTTTTTGCGTCAGACAATAATTATGTGCCGATGCTTACCACTACGGTTTATTCGGCGCTTAAGAATGCTTCCCGGGATTATCGCTATGATGTGATTGTTCTTCATCGCGATATCAATGGTGCCAACCAGGCTTCCATGAGAGACTTCTTCTCTCAGTTTGACAACGCAGCGATTAGGTTCTGTGATGTTTCGCCTATTGTTGATCAATATGAGCTGAGCACCAATAATCCTCATATTAGTGTTGAGACGTACTACCGTTTCTTAATTCAGAAGCTATTGCCTTATTACAACAAGGTTTTGTACTTAGATTCAGATCTTATTGTCGAGGGCGATATAGCCGAACTCTACTCAAGTGATCTTGGCGATAACCTTCTTGCTGCTGTGAGGGATATCGATTTTCTCGGTAATGTCAACATGAAGAACGGGGACCGTCTTAAGTATGCAAGGAAGGTCCTGGGTATGAAGAACCCCTATGATTACTTCCAAGCTGGCGTTCTTTTGCTGAATACTGAGGAAATGCGCAGGCTCCACAGTATTGAGGAGTGGTTGGAATTTGCTTCTGACGATCGCTTTATCTACAACGATCAAGATGTTCTGAACGCGTATTGCGAGGGGCGCGTTACCTGGCTCGATTATGACTGGAATGTCATGATCGATTGTGGCGGACGCATCGCGAACGTGTTCAGCTTTGCTCCTCATGAGGTTTTTGATGCATTTAATGATTCGCGTCGCCATGAGCGGATTGTACATTATGCTGGGTTTGAAAAACCGTGGAAGTTTGCCTATTGCGATCGAAGCCAACTGTACTGGAAGTATGCTCGTGATACACCGTTTTACGAGAAGCTTCTTGCATCGCTTATGGGGTCTGGTGCCCCGGTTGATACACCGCTGGTGATGCACGAAAAGGCGGTTTCTGAAACTAGCCCGCTTCGTAAGATTGTCGATCCGTTGTGCCCCATTGGTTCTGCGCGCCGTGAAGTTCTGAAATCCATTGGCAGGGCTGTTCAGGGAAAGAAATAACTGAGTCTGTCAAATGGGCATGGAGTGTAAGCTCCATGCCCATGTTTAAGTAAAGTATGGGTTAATACCCCTCTTTTGTCGGTCCATTCGTTCTGTGAGACTCGGAAGGATATACTTCTCTCTCGATAAGTTCTTGTAATTAAGGAGTCGTTTGTGACGAATAGCGTCGATAGCCGTGTTGATACGAATAGCATTCAATCACACGCGGCAAATGACATTCAAAAGGATTTTTACATCCTAAAACAGCTAGTTACTAAAGATTTTAAGCTCAAATATCGACGTAGCGTTCTTGGCGTTGCATGGTCGGTGCTTAACCCCCTGCTTATGATGATTGTAATGGCGGTCGTTTTTTCGACGATTTTTGCCCAGGGTCGCAATGGTTCCATTACCCCGGAGATGTATCCGCTTTACTTAATTGTTGGTAATGTAACTTTTGCCGTTATGTCTGATTCCACATCGCAGGCCATGACATCGATTCTTGCTGCAGCGTCGTTGTTAAAGAAGGTCAAAGTCCATCGTTGGGTATTTCCCGTTCAAAAGGCTTTATTCGCCTTGGTCAATTTTGCTTTTTCGCTTGTCGCGGTTGCCCTGGTTATGCTTTGGTTCCGTGTAGTGCCCACGTGGCATCTTATTTGGCTTCCAGTATGCTTAATCCTTCTAATGCTATTTTGCATGGGTATTGGTCTGGCGCTGTCCGCCCTTGCAGTTTTCTTTAGAGATGTGATTCATCTTTGGAGCGTTGTAATTACCGCCTGGACGTACTTTACGCCGATCTTTTGGACTACGGATTTTATTGCCGGAATGCCTCATGTCCTCAGGGTTCTTATGTATGCGAACCCCATGTACAACTATCTAACTTTCATGCGTGATATTTTCCTGTTTCAGTGCAATCCTTCCGCGCTGGTATTGGGTTTTTGCGTTCTATGGGCGGCCCTTTCACTGCTTATTGGGTATGCAGTATTTCACAAGAGCGAGCATAAGTTCATTCTTTATATCTAGGGGGATAGTGTGTCTGGAGTTATTCAAACGGGTGCTATGCCCTCGATTGATTATAGGAAGAAGCCCCTTTCGGTCGAAGTCAAAGATGTCTCTATGATATTTAACATGGCTTCTGAATCGCTAGGCAGCTTTAAAGAGTATTTTATTAAGCTTGCGAAGCATGAACTCTTTTTTGAGGAGTTTAAGGCGCTTAAACACATCTCGTTCGATATTCATCAGGGTGAGGTCGTTGGCCTAGTTGGAACGAACGGATCCGGCAAGTCTACTATGCTTAAAATCATTGCCGGTGTCCTTGAGCCGAGTGAGGGCGAAGTTAGGGTTCATGGCAACATTGCTCCGCTTATCGAACTTGGCGCGGGTTTTGACCCAGAGCTGACTGCACGTGAGAATATTTACCTTAACGGATCGCTTTTGGGGTATACAAAGGAATTTATCGACGCAAACTTTGATGGAATCATCGAATTTGCTGAGCTTCAGGACTTTGTTGATATGCCGCTTAAGAATTTCTCTTCGGGTATGGTGGCACGTATCGCTTTTGCCATCGCCACTATCACTGAGCCCGATATCCTAATTGTTGATGAGACGCTTTCCGTTGGCGACGTGTTCTTCCAGGAAAAGTGCGAAAGGCGAATTCAGCATTTTATTGAATCCGGTGATGTTACCGTCCTATTCGTTTCGCACTCAATGGATCAGGTTGAACGTATTTGCCAGCGCGCTGTGTGGATCGAAAAAGGTGACCTGAGGATGGATGGTCCTGTCAATGAGGTCTGTAAGGCATATCGCGACCAATTCAATTAGGTTATAATCTTATATTATTCGCTCCATTAGCTCAGCTGGATAGAGCAGGGGACTTCTAATCCCAAGGTCGACGGTTCGAATCCGCCATGGAGCACCAATGAAAAGTTAGGCCGTCAGCCGTAATGGTTGACGGCCTTTTGTTTGGTCGCGTTCGCCGATTATTTACATCTATTGTTCCTTTGCAGCGCCGCGCCGGGTTTATCATCATCGTTATGTTGGTTGGCTGATGGTATTTGAAGGGAATGCTTATGCTTAAACAAAACAGGCGCAGCGTGGTGGCTCGGGCTATTGTGATACTGGCGCTTGTGGTGGCGCCTCTATTCTCATGCGTGCTTCCGGCGCGACAAGCTTTTGCCAATGAAATTAAGAAGCCCGATGGCCTCGAAGTACTCGTTAATGGGCAGCCGTATAGTGGCTTTAATATCGCTGAAGGCTACTATAATCCCGATCATGAACAGTATGGAGCCTATTACCAAGACGCGATTTTGGATGGCGCTAAGGTATCCATCGGAAACCTTCCTGATGGTTGGTACATTACAAGTTTTAAAGTGTCAGACGATGGATCTTGTGCAAGACTGATGATTGCCGATTATCCTCTTTGGGGTGGATACACCGTTCAATACTCTTGGGTTTTTTACGGTGCATCGATTGAGCGTACGCTCAATGAAATATCGAATGCCAAGATCTACTTGGATTACTCACAGAATAGTATTTGGGACGACGATCCAGCGAACTGGCTTGAGCCCGAAGGATTTAATCCCTATAAGAACTATAGCTCTCCTGAGTATGCATATCCCAAGGGATGGGGTGTTTGGGGCGTTGTGGATTACGGCTGGATAGTTGATCACGAGCACGTTGATAATCCTGGCCTTCAATCGGGTGCAAGTATCTTTACCGCCCATCCTAGGGATGCCGATTCTCCCAAGGTAACTTGGCGACTCAACTGGAAAGAAAGTGCTGGCAAGCCTGGTGACCCCTCAACGTCCAAGGTGCTTACGCGCATCAACGGTGCCACTCGCTATCAGACCATGAATGGTTTGGTGGATTTAATGCACCCTGGGAAAAACGGTGTCGTTATTGTCGCTTCTGCTACCAACTATCCCGATGCCCTCGCTGCGTCATCGCTGGCCGGTTGTTATGACCCAGCTCCTATTCTGCTGACTGATCCAAATAATTTGACCGAAGAGGTTAAGGATCAGGTGCAAAAACTCAATCCCAGCTTTATTTATATTGTCGGAGGCGAAAGTGCTGTGTCCTCTACCGTAGAGGACCAGCTGAGGTCCATGTCTCAAGCCTATATCCAGCGCTTGAGTGGTCAGACGAGGTACGAGACTTCGTTGCGTATAGCTAGAACGGCCTATAACGTTGTCAGTACCGGGGGCGAGGCGCCTTGGCAGGTCATAATTGCTACGGGCACGAACTTCGCCGATGCGCTGTCTGTAAGTCCTTATGCATATGCGGGTAAAATGCCCATTCTTTTGTGCGACCCTGCGGCCGGTTTATTGGACGACACATTAGCTTTTCTTAAAGCAAAGGGCATAAGACACGCCATGATTGTTGGGGGCAATCAAGCTGTCCCGTCATCCGTTGAGGCTCAGCTCGAGTCTGTTGGCGTGTCGTATGACCGCTATTTTGGTAGTACGCGCTATGAAACAAGCGTGAAAATCGCCGAACGCGCTTCCTCGTTATTCAATAATTCAAGCGTTCTTGGGCTAAACGGTTCGATATTTGCTACAGGAAAGAATTTCCCCGATGCTTTGGCGGCTGGTCCGGTCGCCGGTCATTCGCGGTCTTTTGTTCTTTTGGTTGATGACGATAATGACGCGGCGGTTCAGTATGCGCGCAAGTGGACTGAGGACTACGGGAGTCGTCCTGACATGCAGGACATGGTTCCGACAGCTGCCTATATTGCCGGTGGAGTAAATGCGGTTGGTGAATCTACTGCCAATAGCCTTTCAGAGGCTATGAATATGCAGATTAAGTAGTCCACCTTGTTTTAATGCGTACAGCGAAGGGGTCTTTTAGGCCTCTTCGCTTTTTTCGGATTTGCAGCGCCACGGAATAAAAGCAATTGTAGATGGCAAGGTCACAGCGATCTTAATGTCGGGGGTAACGACGTAATCCTTGATAGCCTTCTTGGCGATCTTGAGGGCAGCGGTGTGCTGTCCGAGCCTTTTGCTGAGCTTGTGCGCGATGACAGTCTGGACATCTGTTTTTCCTATGTTTTGGGGTGCCTTGATGGCCTTTGGTATGAATTTGCCATGGAGCACTTTGAAAGTAAAAGGGCCGCATCGTTTGATGTGGCCCTTCTTGTGTGTTATGACGTGCGTTTAAGTCAAAGCGTATGCGGGTTTAATCGTCACCAACATTCGTGCCGGTGAAGTCATAGACAATCGCCATGTAGTAGATTCCATTCTTGTTTACTACGCCTACGCCTGCTTTTGTTACGGTTCTGCAATTCATCATAATTCGATGCTCCTTGTGATTCTTCCATTTGGTTACAGCGTCGTCGCCGGTCATTCGGTATGTGGCGTATTGTAGGATGTCTGAGTAGATGTGATACTGTTTCCTCATGGTATGTTCAAGTTTGCCAACATCTGCGCAATGTTGTGCAGACTGGTGTGCGAGAGCCTCCATGTAGCTGTCGCGTACGGGAATCGAGAAACCCTTGCTCCTGCGGTAATTGCAGTAAGCCGTCCAGATCTCGTTTTCCATGCTGCGGCACTCTTCATTGGGGTCGATTTGCTTGGACGTGCGCCTGAGTGTCCAGGACTGGTTGTCACTTCGGTTCCTGTCTTGAACGGTGACGTTAGCGCCGTTTGTTGCCGTACCGCCGGTTATATTCAGCGCACGGTAGCTGGCTGTGTTCAAGAAGACAAGTTTATTATCTTTGGTGAGCCACAGCTTCCACAGCTTGTTACTCCAACCGTCTTCATAGTCCCATTGCTGGACATTGCCGCCGTTGGTGTTTGAGTCCTGGCCAGCAACCTCAAGGCACTTGCCCGAAACAACGCTGATTATTTTGTAGATGCCATTTCCAACCCTAACGAACTGCCATTTCTGTCCGTTGCCGTTGTTGTCCACCCAAGAAATTACGTTGACGCCGTTATCCTTGCCGCCTCCGTAAACATCGAGCACCTGATTGCTGCCAGAGCAACTCTGGATAACGTACATCCCTTCGGGAACTTCGTAATAACGATCTCCGTTATCGTAGGCGTGTTCGGTAACGCTTACGTTGCCGACCGTAATGGATCTTGTGCCTTTAGTTTTAATCGTCTCGGGTCTGAGTTCAAATAGCTGTGCCTTACTGTTATTGCGGCTCCAGACCTGGATGTTAGTTCCATTGTCGGCGTATCCGCCGTAGCAATCGAGAACATAATTCGAATGGACGTTTATGAACATCAGCTTGTTGTTGTAGACCTCGGCTCGCCACAACTGATCGTCTCTACCGTTTGAACTCAGCTGAAGAACGTTGCAACCCTCTTCATTTTTATGACTTGAGTCAAGGCTCAGGTACTTATTCGAGTAGGCGTTCTTTATGCGGTATACGCCCTCCGATTCCTCGATGAACTTCCAGATCTGGCCAGTTACACCGTTGTTGTCCCAGAGCTGAACATTGGCGCCGTTGTCCTTGGAAACCGCTGCCACCTCGACGCATCGATCGATGTTGGTGCACGTGTTAATAGAAAGCCACTGATCGGGGACATCAACGTAGCTGTATCCATCGGGATAGCTGTATACCGTGACGGAAATTTCGCCGACCTTTATCTTTTTGACGGTTGCCTGGCCCCTAGTGATCTTAAACGTCGAAGTTGCCGAACCAGTGTAGTCGCCCTTGCCGGTGACGGTAATGTTTGCGGTTCCGACTTTGACGTTGTTGCTGTAGGAGGTTGTAAAGTCCGTACCGGATTCGAGCGACTTGCCGTCGAGCGTGACCGTGGGTACGGGCGTAAGCTGCGAGCCGGTGTAGTTTTGGGCTGCAACGCTGATGCTCGCCTCCGAGATGTTCGCGGGCGAGATAGTGAACGTCCCGCTAGCGGTGCCGGCGTAGTTGCCTTTGCCGGTTACGGTTGCCTCGGCAGTGCCCGCATGCTGATTGTTGGAATATGAGACGGCATAGTCCGTTTCGCTCTTAAGGGTACGGTCACCGAGCTTAACAGTGACGCTAGGGGACAGAGCCTGACCGTTGAACGTTTGTTTGGCGGCGCTGACCTTGGCCGACGAAATGCTTGCCGCAGAGATGGACCAGTTCACTTCGACGTCGTCGGATTTGCCGGTTGAAGCCCACTGATAACCGGTCTTGTCCTTGAGTGAAAGTGTGGCCTTATAGGTTCCCGCATTTGTGGCCGCGCCGTTCTTGACGGTATAGATTTCGTTTGAGGCTATGGCGGTTTGGTTGGACCCGCTGTAGGTTAGCTTGGCGGGGGAGGGTACATTCACGCTCTGCTTGGAGATGGAAGGTTTACCGACTATTTCAAAAGTGCCTTTGGCGACTCCCGTGTATTGATTAATGCCAGTTACTGTGACTGTTGCCGTTCCAGCCTTAGTATTGTTTGAATACGAGACGCTGTAATCGACATCCTTTTTGAGCTTTTGATCACCAAGGGTGACTTCGGGGGCAGGCGTGAGCGGCTGGCCCGTGTATTGTTGTTGCGGTACTTTAACTTGAGCGCCGGTTAGGTCCGTGAGGTTCGGTTTCGGCTGCGTGGATGTATCGTTCGGCGTTAGCGCCACAACTATGCGTTGATAGTCATCGTTGGATACCGCGTTAATGCCGCCAGCAACAAAGGCGTTGCCAACATTGCCCTTAAACCGTTCAATGTAAGTGCATACTGTTTGCGCTCCACTATCAACAAGTAGAAGGGGTGAGTTGATCCTGCCCATGCAGGGTCCCATTGCGAGGGCGTCGGCGTAGTTTGAGCCGGTCGCAAATCCCAGCGGGTCTGCAGTAAAGAGACTGGTTTCCGATATTTCAAAAGCGGTAATCTGCGCACTTGTTTCGTAGCGAGTCGCTCCACTCAGACGGCGAATTCCATTGGTGGCAATATTTGCATTATTGAGTTGAGAGATCACGACATCGGGGACAGCTGCGTTGCCGCCAACAAGGATTGCTCTTGAGAATCCACCTGCGCTAATTGCTTCGATAGCCTCTTGAGTGAGGCCACCGTAAGGGTCGCACAATACGATAGGACTCTTGGTTACATACGCGAATGGACTTATCGATAACGAATCTGCGTAATTTGCGCCTGTGGCGACAATTACTGTGTCAGACGAAGAGTTGCATTGACGCAATATTTCGAGGCTTGTTTCGTATCGAGTGGAGCCGTATAGTCGAATCGTATTGCTTCCGCATATATTGGTTGCTTCCTGTAGTGCTGCGTCGCTCACGGCTGAAGGGCCGCCAACAACATAAATGGTTGACGGATTAAGCTGCTTAATTGTGGCAGCGGCCTTGTTTGATAGCTCAGTGGGGTCTGTAAGGATAATTGGGGCGTCATGTACGCCGGCTAACGCAGAGGCAGATAGTGCGTCGGGATAATTTGCGCCACTGGCAAGTATTACCTTATCGGATGCGCTCCATCTGCCAACGTTCGAAATCAATTCCGACATTGTGTCGTAGCGCGTGTCGCCCGCCACGCGCTGGACATTAACCTGTAAAGCTAGCGCTTCCGTCGCGAAGAGCGGCAGAGATGCCAGCACAAAAAGGGCTCCTAAGAAGGGCAAACAGAGTCTTCCTAGGAAGCATTTTGACCGAGCCTGTTCGCTTCGCATAAAACCACCTCTCATAGGTTGCCTACGTACTTGAGAGTATATGAGGGGAAATGTGAAAACTGTTGCGCAACAACTTTTACTGTTGCTAATCCCTCTGCCAGAGGTCTCGCGTGTAGACCTTCTCCGCCACGTCATCGAGGACTCGGTCGTAACGGTTGGCGATGATCACGTCGCTTGTCTGTTTAAATGCGGTTAGGTCGTTGACGACGCGGCAGCTTTGGAGCTCGGCGAGTGTGCTGGTGGGCTCGTAGACGATGACCTCGACCCCGTGTGTCCTGAGCTGGTCGATTACATCGAGGGTCGAGCTTTGCCTAAAGTTGTCAGACCCGCTCTTCATGGTTAGGCGGAACGCGCCGACGACCCTTGGCTGCATTGCCAGAACCTGGTCGACGATAAAATGCTTACGCGTGCTGTTGGAGTCCACGATGGCTCGAATCAGATTTTGGGGGACGTCCTGGAAGTTGGCGAGGAGCTGCTTGGAATCCTTGGGCAGGCAGTACCCGCCGTAGCCGAAGCTGGGGTTGTTGTAATGGGTCCCGATGCGCGGATCCAGGCAAACCCCCTGGATGATATCGCGCGTGTTGAGGCCCTTGCTCTTGGCATAGGTGTCGAGCTCGTTGAAGTACGAAACCCTCAGCGCCAGATACGTGTTGGCAAAGAGCTTGATTGCCTCGGCTTCGGTGGATCCCGTCACCAGGATTTCCGTCCCCGTGTCCTCGGAGCCTTCGTCCAAAAGGCCAACGAAAGCCTGAGCCGCCTTTCGGTCGGCATCTTTTGTAATGCCGGCGACAATGCGGCTGGGGTGCAGGTTATCCTCCAGCGCATGACCCTCGCGCAAGAACTCGGGGGAAAAGATGATTTTGAGCTGGGGATATTTGGCGCTTACATCCTTGGTGTAGCCAACGGGAATGGTGGACTTGATAACCACGACGGCGAGCGGGTTGAGCTCTTTGACTAGGTCCAGGACGCTTTCGATGCTGGAGGTATCAAAGTAGTGGGTTACGTCATCGTAGTTGGTCGGTGTTGCAATGACAATGTAGTCCGCGCTTGCGTACGCCGTGGCGGAGTCCGTGGTCGCATGTAAGGTAGCGGGACGATCCGCCAGATATGCCTCGATGTAGACATCTTTAATGGGGGAGACGCCGTTGTTAATGTCGGCAACTCTGCGCTCGTCGATGTCGATCGCTTCCACGTCGTTATGCTTGGAAAGCAGGCAAGCAAGCGAAAGGCCTACATAGCCAAGGCCTGCGACGGTGATGTTCATAGATATCTCCCTGCAAAGTTGACGTATTTAAGATTCCGATAGCGGATATTCGTTGACTAATCTTACCGCGTTATTCGCGATTAGCCGTATTGACGCCTCTGTTTGCATGAGGTTTTCGCGTTCGCTGGCTGACGGGCGGTGGGACTATGCTTCTCGTGCGATACCGATACGTTTCTTTGACGCGCTCGGGCGCTGGCAGGTTTTTGTTGCACAGCATTTATTGATATGTCCTATTTAAAAAGTGGGCTGGCCCGCTCGTTGTCGGTAAGTAGCCGCTCGCATTTGTTGCTCAACATTTGGACAGCGCACGAGCGTATTATCGAATAAGGACGACTGTCATCTCGCGAGAAGAAGGACCTGTGCTATGAAAGCCCTCCGCAAGTGCGCATACGTAGCTGTTCAGCTCGTTGTTACCACCGCGCTCCTGTTCCAGCGGTGCCCTGTTCAGGCAATTGCTCTTGGCTTGGAGCAGGGGAGCAGCTATGTTGAAATTCCCTCCAGCGAAGAGAGAGCGGAAGCTGCGGAAGACTCGTCTGACGCCCCCCTCAATTCTAGCGATACGCACGAGCTTGATTCCCAACGAACTGCTATTCCTGATTCCGGGTGGACCAAAGCGGGGACTTGCGAATGGATGCTTGATTCAAAGAAAATGCTGACGGTGCGTCCACTTCCTGGCCAAACAAGTGGCCATCTTCCTGATAATCCAGGATGGAGCAACAGTTTCGTTTCGTTTCAAATAGACGGCGATGTTTCAATTGATTCCTGCGCGAAGTTATTTTGGGGCTGCTCTTGGGTTCGAGATATTGATTTAACTGGACTTGCTACGGGAAATGTTTCTGATTTCTCCTATATGTTTTATGGGTGCCAAGCTTTGGAGCATGTTGACCTTTCACCGTTGGATCTTTCCAAGGCAGTCTCATTTGAGGCCATGTTTGAAAACTGTTCAAATCTTCTTGACGTGGCGTACCCTGAAACCGACTTACTTTTGCTAAAAAACTGCAAGTCAATGTTTGAGAACTGTATCGCTTTGAAGAGCAGCTTGTTCCTTGATAAGCTACATGCGCCAAGCGTTACTTCTTGCTCTAATTTCTTTAAAAAGTGTAAAAACCTTTGTGAGGTAAATCTGGGTGGCATAGCGACCGATAATGTTTCGGATTTTAGTGGAATGTTTTCCGGCTGCTTAAGTCTTGAGCACCTAGATCTTTCTGGCTTAAATACTTCTCATGGAACAGATTTTTATGCAATGTTTTGCGGCACCCATCTAGTTGAACTGGATTTGAGCGGCTTTGATACCGCGAACGCGCAAAGCATGAGATCTATGTTTCAAGATTGTGCTCGCCTCGAGTCGGTTGATCTCAGCAGCTTCAACACATCGCGAGTTGACTCGATGCTATACATGTTTTCCGGATGTGAATCACTTAAATCTATCGATTTGAGCTCTTTTGATACGCGTCAAGTTACTCATATGAGACAAATGTTCTATCACTGTTACAGCGCCTCCTGCATAGATGTTTCTTCTTTCAATACCTCTTCGGTAGTTGATGCATGTGAAATGTTTAGAGGATGTAATAAGGTTAAAGAACTAGACCTAAGTGGCTTTGACATGAGCGCCTGTGATTACGGCGGCGGCGATGATTACCTGATTTCTGACAATTACTGCCTAAAAGAAATAACATTAAACAGCCAGTTCCATTTCGGTCGAGGTTCAAGGCTCGCTGATTCATATGGCGGTTACCCAATAGAGTGGTTTGATGAGAATGGGGTTCTGTACTCAGGGGAGACGCTGCCTCCTGGGGGACATTACCGCGCTCAACTCGATATAGATAAAGGTATGTTTGATGTTGATCTATCGGATTCAATCTATACATCTCAGCCCATTAATAAGAAGGTTTCTCCTAATTTAGATATAATTGATGAGAGCGATTTTGAGCTAAGTTACCAGAATAATATTAATGCCGGGAATGCGGTCCTTACCATTAGCGGCCATAATTTACTCAATGGGTCTGTTTCCTATTCTTTTCGTATTCTACCTAAAGGCCCTGATGGGCTGGAAATTTGCTATCCATTTAAAATCATCTCCGATCAATTGACGCCACCTAATTTCGAAATATTGGATGGTGCTAACCTTCTCTGTGAAGGCATTGATTATAAAGTCGAGAATTTTAAGCAGACGTTTGGCTTTCAAACCGTCACTATTAAGTTCGCAGGAAATTATTCTGGGTTTGTCGAGCGTTCTTTTGTCCTTGGTCGTACTGGCCTTAATCGGATCTTGGGCGGCACGCGCTACGACACCATGGCCAGCCTCGCCGGGCGCGGCAACTGGGCCGTTGGCGGGTCGGTGATCCTCGCGAGCGGGGCCAACTACCCCGACGCGCTGGCGGCCTCCTCCCTCGCCGGCGGGCTCGACGCCCCGATCCTACTGACGGACCCCTACGGCCTCTCGGACGCCGCCAGGGGCAGGCTAGAGTCGCTCTGCCCCTCCAGGGTATTCATCGTTGGCGGCAACGCAGCGGTATCGCCCGATGTTGAGCGTCAAATAAAGGAGCTGCTCGGCTCCGGCTGCGCCGCGTTCCGCGTCGCGGGCCAGACGCGCTACGAGACGAGTCTGGAGGCCGCCGAGATCAACCCTAAGTCCTCCGACACCGTGATCGTCGCCACGGGCGGCAACTACGCCGACGCGCTCTCCGTGAGCCCCTACGCCTTCGCCTCCGGTAGCCCGGTGCTGCTGTGCGATAGCGCCTCCGGCCTCGCTGGCGCCGCGGTCGAGTCGATTCGCTCGGGCGGGTACTCTAGGGCGGTCATCGTCGGCGGAACTGCTGCGGTTCCAGCCTCGGTGGAGGGTCAGCTCCAATCTGCCGGCATCAGGGACGTTACTCGTCTCAGTGGCGCCACCCGCTTCGAGACGAGCTCCAGGATCGCCGACTTCGAGCTCGCGTCGGGCCTGGGCTTCTCGATGGAGGGGGTGTTGCTCGCGACGGGCATGAACTTCCCGGACGCGCTCTCCGCGGGCCCGCTCGCCGGCCGCTCCCGCTCCCCGCTGCTGCTCGTCGACCCCGGGGCGGAGTATGCCTGCGCCTACCTGTCCGGGTTCAGGGGCGAGGTGGGTTCCGCCACCGTCGTCGGCGGAACGGCCGCCGTGCCCGAGGAGGACAGGCTGGCGATCGCCAGGGTTCTTGGCATTTAACGAGAAGTGTTGGTTATTAAATCGGGATTGCGTTTTGATAGGCCGCCAGCGTTCCTGCGAGGGGGCGCCGGCGGTTTTTACTTTTCGAGATCGTTGCTTGTGCCTGTTTGTAGGCATTCCTGTCTGTTGCACAACATTTATCCTGTATGCGTGTGCATTTTTGTTAATCATATCGTCGCGGCTTGACCGTTTATCGAATCAAATGACCCTCCGTGCTCATGGGTTGTCTAAGTATGCGCATTACCGGAGAGAATGGTATTGACATATGTTTTCGACCCAAGGGGGGAGACATGCTAGTTAAGAAACAAGCTCCAGCTGTCCTATTGCTCCTAGTCTTGGTGGTGGTGTCTGCCTTCGTTCCGGCTGTGGGTTATGGCGAGCCAATTTGCTATGACTCGGTCGATGCGTTTGATTACGTTGTGCAGGACGGTGACGGCTCCGATGCCTCCGATGCCACGGCGGCTTCGGTTGATGGCGAGTCCATTTCCAAGGCAGCTTCCGAAATTGTCGTTCGTATTACTGCCGGGTGGGGCAACTGTTTGTCTTCTGTCGATGTGTCTGATGGGGGCTATACCGTTGGCGATTTCTGGGATGCCTTGGGTATCGTCGCAGTAGATCCTGAATATTATTGGGCCGCATCACAGTTTGGATTTGGGTATATCGACTCCAACGGGAATAGCAGTCCCCAGCGCACGGAGCGCTTGACTTCAATTTCGCTGTACTACGTGGTTCCCACCAATACGGTGCCGGATGTTATCAATGCGACCGAGGCTAAGGTTTCGGAAGCGTTGACTTGGATTCCCAACAACGCTACACGATTCCAGATCGTTCAGGCGCTCCATGACTATCTGGTGCGGAATTGTGTCTATGACAGGTCTGCTGTGAATGAGGTGATATCTCCTTCACGCACGGCGTATGGTGCACTTGCAAACGGTAAAGCAGTCTGTCAGGGTTACTCGCTTGCCTACAAGCTACTTCTGAGGCGCGCCGGCGTTCCTGCAGTATATGTGGGTAGTGATTCTATGCAGCATGCATGGAATATGGTTCAGATGGAAAATAACGGCTGGTATCACGTTGACGTTACATGGGACGATCCTATTCTGCATACATCAACATATCCTGAAGGGAACGACGGAGGATATTTCCGCGATGTAAGCCACGAGCTGTTCTTGCGTTGCGACGGCACGATGCGCGACGAACTTAATCATTATTGTTGGGCTGCCGCTTATACGAGTCCATATACCGACTATGGCAATCGCGAGTATCCGGAATATAAGGGTCCCGCCCGCCCCGTGCCCGGCATGTATCGCGCTGCCGGTGAGACGCGCTTTGCAACTATGGCCGCTTTGCTCCCCAAGGCTCCTTGGAAGGCCGGGCGTACCGTTGTGCTTGCGAGCGGTTCCAACTATCCTGACGCCCTTGCTGCGGCATCGCTCGCTGGGGCCTACGATGCGCCTATCGTCCTGACCGAACCCAATTCGCTTTCTGTCGATGCTGCCGACATGATCGAGCAACTAAGCCCTAATGGTATTTACGTTGTTGGTGGCGAAGCCGCGGTTTCGAAGTCTGCGGTCGATACCGCTGCATATTATGCGGCTGACGGCTGCAAGGTATTCCGCATCGCAGGCGACACGCGTCTAGAGACGAGTCTTGCAATTGCCAAGCGCGTGCGTCAAAAGAGCACTGCTTCCGATACCCTGATCGTAGCTACCGGGTTTAACTACGCTGACGCGCTGTCCGTCAGTCCGTTTGCGTTTGCCTATAAGTCGCCCATCTTCCTGTGCGGCTCCAATGGGCTTTCCGCCGACGCAATCTCCTACATTTCTGGAGCTGGCTTTAAGCGTGCGATTCTTGTTGGTGGCACCGCCGCTGTTTCCGATCGCGTAAAACAACAGCTAACGAGCGCTGGTATCTCCTCCGGTTCTATTACGCGCCTTGCTGGAGCCACGCGTTACGAGACAAGCGCCAAGATTATGTCGTATGCTGTGAACGCTGGTATGAATGTTTCGACCGTATACTTGGCAACGGGTAAGAACTTCCCGGATGCGCTTGCTGCGGGTCCTGTCGCAGGAAAGTTACGTGCCCCGTTGCTGCTCGTCGATCCTGGCATTGAATATGCCCATACTGTTCTTGCGAATTACTGCGGAAGCGTTAATGTCGCAACTGTCGTTGGTGGCACGAGCGCTGTTTCGGCAATCGATGCCTTGTCTCTTGCTCGCACGCTGGGACTCGATCTTTATTAACGTATATTTGCATTGACGTGGCTGGTTTATCTGCTCAAAATTGCTAATTGTATGCAGCCGCTTTAGATGGTCCGATAGAGGAGTAATAAGAATGTCCGATGTTTCATGGATGGCAGACAAGAAGAACAAGCTTCGACGCATGATGGAGCATGCACGCACCTGTGTTGCTGGAGAGCGCCGGGTCATCGTGACGCTCACATCGTATCCTCCTCGCATGAATACCATCTGGATGACGCTTCGGTCTATTTTTAGCCAGTCACGGCTTCCCGATAAAGTTGTCCTCTATTTGGCAAAGAGCGATTTTCCCAATAGGGAAGCCGACCTGCCCGATCTGTCAAAGAAATGCTTTGGAACGACTTTGAGATCCGTTGGGTAGATGAGGACCTTAAGCCGCACAAGAAGTATTATTGGGCGTTTCGCGACTTTCCCGATGATCTAGTGGTTACGATTGATGATGACCTTATCTATCGCAGGAACATGATCGAGACGCTTTTGGCGTGTCGCGCTTCGCATCCCGATGCCATTGTGGCTTCTCGTACGCATTTGATTATGTTTAATGATGATGGCTCGCTTAAGCCGTACGACCAGTGGATTTATGAGGCTCCTCATTATCATGAAGAACTGGTCGGTCGTCCGTCGATGCGTTTGTTTGCAACTACGGGTGCTGGCACGCTGTTCGATCCCAAGCTCTTTCCGCCTATGACCTACGATGCCGATCTTATTAAGAAGCATTGTCTTGTAGCCGACGATGTATGGCTTAAGGTAATCGAGACCATTGCCGGTGTTCCTGTTGTTGCCGCAACAGCCGATCAGCTTTTGGAGTATGTGCCCGATACTCAGGAAATTGCCCTATGCCACGTTAATACCGAGGCTGGCGGCAATGATGTTATTCTGGCGAGCCTTCTTGGTGAGCTTGAGTCCAAAGGCGTTTTACCCAAACCGTTTGCCGATCTCGTTCGTGATGACAGCTTAGATGCTTGTCTTGACTAGGCTTTAGTGCGCCTTTGATGGCTCTTGGCATGAAATTGCCCCCTTGAGGAAAGCTCGTGTATCGAGTTTCCTCAAGGGGGCTTTTGTTTTATAGATACAACCTGCTTATAGGTGGCTAGCTATAGAACCTTTAGGCCGAGAGCCTCTGCGAGGGTTTGGGCGTCATTCTGGGGAACGACTGACGTTCCTCCTACAATATAAGCATTCGAAATCGAGCCCTTGTACTCGCCTAGCGTTTTGCATGTGGTTTGCATGCCGGGGTCGACAAGCAGGAGAACGGTACCCTTCTTGGCGGCAACGGGGCCGGCTGCCAAGGCGTCGGGGAAATTATTGCCGGTTGCCAAGAACACTCCGTCGGTTTTGAGACTGGTGGTATGGGTTTCAAAGTCGAGGATTTCGGCGCTCGTTTCGTACCTTGTCGCACCGGAAAGCCTGATCTGATCGTTAAGTGCAAGCCACTTGAGCTGGGTTTCTACATGCTGGGGTACAGCGCTTGTGCCTCCGACAAGGATTGCGTAGTCGTAGCACATCTCGTGCACAAAGTCGAACTCTTCATTTGTTAAGCCCTTCACGGGATCGCAGAGCAGGATCGGATACCCCTTCTTATACGCGTAAGGACTTATCGATAGGGCGTCGGCATAATTGGTGCCCGTTACGATAATCACCGTCTTGGCCTGTTTAAAGGCCGGGTGGCTTGCGATCTTCATGCACGTCTCGTAACGAGTCTGGCCGGCAATGCGTTCAACCGTGCATTTCTTTCCCGTGATGTTCTGGATCTGCTTATAGGTGGAGGCGCTAATGGCGCTTTCGCCACCTATGACATACACCCTGGTAGGTGCAAGCTTTTTGAGCTCATCTGATGCATCGGTGCTGAGCCCTGAATTTTCGGTAAGGATGACGGGGGCATCCAAGAGTCCAGCCAGCGAGGATGCGGAAAGCGCATCGGGGAAATTGGCACCTGATGCCACGATTGCGGTGCCGCCCTGTTCCCATTCACCCTTTTCGACGAGTGCCGCCATCGTCTGATACCTTGTTTGGCCGAAGATACGGTGCAGGCCGTTTTGATTGGGGTTGGGCTGAGGCTGGGGATCCGGATTGGGATCGGGGTTGGGATCGGGAGTAGGATCGGGCGTTGGATCGGGATTGGGGTTGCTGGTCTCGGTTATGTCGTAGAACCACCATTTGCCGTTTGATTTAACCAATACCTTGGAATCGGAAAGGTTCAAATCACAGTATTCGGAATACTTAAACGGAACAATTACGGTGCCGTTGTCTTTGACCAAGCCCCAGTATCCGCGAGAGTCCTGGGCCCACCAGGCCTTGGTGGAAGGGTTGTACGGGGAATTGTTCGTCCTGTACGTCTCGGTCTTAATTGTTGCGACGGAGTATGTGCCAATCGTGAGGGGCTTAAGCTCGTTTTGGGGATCGTAGATGCGCGCCGTGGCTGCAGGGGTCTCCTTGTCGACGGGGTTTGCAACAAAGTAGGTCTTTTTGTTGACCGTGATTGGCGTAAGCGAATCGCTGGCCTCAACGCTTCCGATGAAATTGAGCGTGTCGGAGTTGTAGACATATGTTTCTGCGTATTCGGTTTCTGCGTCTTCGGTGGCGATGACGTAGCCGTCTACGAGAGTGCAGTTCTCAAAACCTGTTAAGAGGACTTTTCCGTTTTCGTTAATGAGCGCAGAGTACCACGTAAAGCCGTCGTTGTAATTTAATTGCGCATATTTGCCGCAGGTGGTCAGGTTTGCTTGCTCGATGGTGTCGCCCGTCACGTCATCGCTCGAGATGCTGGCAATCTGTTTTCCGTCGTATGACAGCACGAAGAATCGGTGAACGTACCTGCCGTTTACGGGCTCATATATATGGCAGAGATACTTTTGGCCTCCGGGGAAGGCCACTACCGACCTGTAGCTCTTGAACAGGGTGACCTTGGTGCCGCGGTAGTCGAAGCATTCCTTGATGAGCGTTTTGTCTTCCGTGGTAAAAATATAGTCACCCTGAACGTTGACTTCGCTGTAGGTGCTCGGCAGGGTTGTCGTCGTTCCGTTATAGGTTATCGATGCGAGCTTGGTTGCGGCGCTTGTTGTGACCGCAAACGATTCGCCTTTGTGGTTTTTGCCCTGCACCGTGGTCTTTACGCCCGTGGGGTCTTTAGTCTCCTTGAGTTTGTCGCCATCGATGGTGTAGTAATGATCCTCGGGATCTTCGCTAATGTGCTCGTCGCCGTCTTCGATAAACCTGATGGTTGCCAGGAACTCGTTTGCGCTGTTGGTCCACTCTACAGTTGCTTCGGTCGTGCCCATAATGTCTATGGTGTCCAGAAGGGTAGATGAGTGGCCTTGGTAGAGCGAAAGCGTTACGGTATTTTGGTAGTAGTTTGCGACTACATATCTGCTGCCGTCGGGCGAGATGGCGATGTCGTCCGTAGTTTTGTTAAGGGTAATAAGGTCTTCGCCCGTCGTCGCATCTGCCAAGCCGCACGTAAATAACCCGCCATTGTCGGTAACGGTGTTGGAAAGTGTAATGTAGCCGTTGCCGAAGGTGGCCAACGCGGATTCCAGTGGGTTGTTCCAGCTCGGCTCGTCGTTAATGTACCAACCGGTGCCGTTCTTTGTTGCTCGTATAACGGCACCATTAAAGTCGACAAGGTCGATTGAGCCATTGTTGGACTTCATGATTGCCCTGTCGTTTGCAACGCCGTAGACATCGTCGTACGCAAGGCCAGTTGCATTGGTTATGCCTTTTGCGGTGTATGCCGCCGCTTGCGAGGGGGCAACAAATAAGGCAAGCATGGTAATTAAACTGCTTATGAATAAGACGGGCGCGGCTTTCTTCATTTTGGGTCCACCTTTCGATGCATTGCGTTGGAAAGCGGGCTTTTCGAAATCGGTGTTTAATTCTATGGGACTTCTCCACAGTGGGCCATCGTCGAGGGGTTTGCCGGTCGAGATTCCAATCCTCGACCGGCAGGCCATTTTAAATCTATCTGCTTGTTAACAAGCCTTTGCTCTAATCTGCCGTAAGGGACCCGTGCCCCAATGCGTCGGATCCCTTACTTGTTAGGTCTAACTAAATTCTCATGGCAGATGCCAGGCTTTGGGCGTCCTGGTCGCTAATCGCATTCTCGCCACCAACGATAAGTGCGCCAGAGATGCTATCGGACCTTGACGATAACCATTGCGAGGCGGAAACCGCTCCTTGGTCTACTAAGAGAAGCGGAGAAAGTCTGCGACCGGCAACAGGGCCGGCGGCAAGGGCGTCTGGGAAGTTTGCTCCTGTTGCCAATGCGATTCCATCGACACCAAAGCCGAGGGCTTGCGATAGTTCAAACTCAGCAATCTTTTGGCTGGTCTCATAACGTGTTTCACCAGAAAGACGCGTTATGTTGGTAATTCCGCATTCCTCCAGCTTTGGAAGGATTGCTTCGGGTACCGCATTGACTCCACCTACGATTACTGCTTTTGAGTAACCGCCGTTGCTGATGGCTTCGAGCGCTTCGTTTGAAAGTCCACTTGTTGGATCGCAGAGGATGATGGGTGAAGCTGATGCGTAGGAGTAGGGACTAATGGACA
This sequence comes from uncultured Collinsella sp., assembly GCA_937949355.1. Lineage (GTDB taxonomy): Bacteria > Actinomycetota > Coriobacteriia > Coriobacteriales > Coriobacteriaceae > Collinsella. Next base: position 29,967 of record CALEDY010000083.1, read on the forward strand.
GGGCATCTGCAAAATTTGCGCCCGTGGCAATCACAACGGTGTCTGAGTCGTTTGAAAGATCGTTCATGATGTTGAGGGATGTCTCGTAGCGGGTTTGCCCCCAAATTCGTCTTACGTTTGCCTTGGGTGCCGCAGATTGGGCACTCCTGAGTACCGAATCATTAATGGCCGCTGGGCCGCCTACGACGATCACCTCTGTGGGCGAGAGCCTCTCAATTTGATTCTTGGTTTGCTCTGTAAGGTTGCCTCCGTCCGTTAAAAGAATGGGTGAGTCCTTGTCACCAGCTAATGCAGCCGCTGCAAGTGCGTCGGGGTAGTTGGCTGCATACGCGAGGATGACGGTTCCGCCCGCGTTCCAACCGCCCTTTTCGCAAAGGGATGCCATGGTGTCAAATCTTGTCTGTCCCGAGATGCGGCTAGTTCCTACTTCGCGGGTGATGTCAAAATTGCCGGTCGCGGTTCCCTCGTAGTTACCGCGCCCCTCGATTGTCAGCGTTGCTGTTCCGGGCTCAATATTGTTCTTGTAGCCCGTAATAGCGTAGTCTTCCTCGAGAACAAGGTTCTCTGAGCCCATCTTTACCCGTGGTGCCGGGCTAATGGGGCCACCCGTGTACGTCTGCGCATCGATGTCGACGGTCGCGTCCGATATGTCAGCTTTTCCGATTTCGAAGGTCTTCTCAACAAGTCCTTCGTACCTGCCGATTCCCTTCACGATTGCCTTTGCAGTGCCTGCATTGACGTTGCTCTCGTAAGTTACTGTGTAATCGGTTCCTTCTAATAGCATCGTCCCATTGAGAGATACGGATACCCCTGGCTTTTGTTCTTTACCGTTGTAGATCGACCCCTCTTCAATGGCTACATCTGCAGAGTTGATTGGGTCTCCTGAAATCCTAAAATCTTTTGAGACTGACCCGATGCAACCGTTGTAAATACCTTTGCCGTTAAACGTGACCGTTCCCGTTCCGGCTCCAATATTGTTGTCATATGCAACGGCGACGTTTTTGCCTGGTACGAGCTCGAATCCATTGGAAGAAATGCGGGGGAGCGGCCTCTTTTTATTTCCGTCGAACGTCTCGGCCAGGATATCGTCAATTTCGATATTTGACTTGGAAAGGTCGACGACAACACATACGGTCCCCAGCCATTCTCCTGTGTAAGAGCCGATTCCTTTGCAGGTTATACTTGCTTGACCGGGATATTTGTTTCCCGTGATTTTTATCGTGTAGTCTTTGTTTGCAACAAGCTTTTTATCTCCATCGTATAGGTTAAGGCCAAAATCAATGTTTTTGCCCGTAAATAATGCACTGTAGGTTTCGTAGCCCCATTCGTCCTTTTGAATCGACACGCTGCTATTAAATGACGGGGTGGCAAGCATTATGTCGTTATGCTCCAAGAAGGAAACCATTCCAAAGCCTAACTTGCCCGTGTATTTTGAATTTGTTAGAGCTTTTGCTCGAACATAATAAGCTCCCCCTTTTGCGGGTAGCTTATTTGACCATAATAAATCGTTTGTTTCGAGCTCTTCTCCGGGTGTGCCTTCATCATAAGGGGCGTATTCTAATCTGAAATCGCTTCCTTCCTTTAAGGGGGCTCCATCAAAGTCTGTTAGCGTAATCTTTGGGGCTTCGCCAACTCGATGGAAGAGGCTGCCCCTTCCTTGGTAGAGGTTCAAACCGTCGATTGAGCCGTCGCACATCATCAGGTCGTTGCGGTTAAATATTGTTAGTTCGCGAACGAGAGTGCCGTGATATCGGCCCTGTCCCTCAAACGTGAATGTGTAGTTTCCTGGCTCGCTGGGCATTACCGTTCCCAGTGATTTGCCATGCGTGTCTTTAATATCAGTTATGGTGAAGTCTGTAGAGGGATTTAGATTGCGGGTGACACCTTCTCCTTCGTTGTTAATGCTATACATATTTAAGTTGAACGTAGATTGATCGCCTGTTGCGGCGTAACGCCAGTTGTAATAATTTGAGATATCGTAAGGATCTACGACGGTCAGTTGAATCGATTCGGCCTGGCCCTTAAGACCTGAGCCCTCTTTGGGTTTGGCCGTGCACGTATATGTGCCAGGTTCTGTTGGAGAATTCACCTGTTTTCCATTGAGATAATAAGTTAGTTCATAGTCACTTTCTGAGTCTAGATTTTCTCCAGTTACCGTACTGAGTCGCAGCCCGATCTTCCCATCGCTGCCAGCTGGATCGAACATGTCTCCATAAGACTGAGTGGTGTTTGGGATATCTGCGAGTGATAGTGGGTCTCCGAAGCGTATGTATACTCGACTTTCGCCATGCAGCTTGCTGTTCTTTGATGGCTTTAATACCACATAATAATATCCCGATTCTTTAGGCGCATTTTTACCCAAATTTACTGAAGTGGGGGACTCGTAGTGGTCAATTACGAAGTCATCGTCTTGGTAATAATATTCGCTGGTTTTCGTATAGGAGGCTAGTTCTATATGGGGGGTATAGCCTAGAGGAATTCCATCTATGCTGTTAGCTACGCTCAAGCAATTGAGGTCTAACGGGTCTTTTATTTCTAGGGATGTGCTATAGCTTTCTCCTACTTTTGAAGATCCCTCTTTTGCAACGGCCCTAACACTGTAGCTTCCAACTGTAGTGGGCACTTCAGTAAGGTCAACTCCGTATTGGGAAAACACGAGAGTGTATTCCGATGGGTCGACGATATTGCCCTTAGAGTCTTTGACTGTAATTGACTTGACGATATCCTCGTTCAACTCATAGTTATGGTTGGTGTAAATGTTGCAGAAGGCCAAATCGTTGGCGGCTTTAACGGTGAACTGAGCCTTTGTTGTTCCTGAATAATTCCCGATACCACTTAGAATTGCCCAATAGGTGCCTGGTTCAGTTGGGGCTGTTTCTGTTGGATTGCTACTATCGGAAGAAGTTGAATATCCAGATACTTCAAAGTCCCGGTTTTGCTCAAGCTGTACGTTAATCAAGGCACCGTTTTCGTTTACGTATTGTGTGCTTGAGGAAAACATGGGTAGACTTCCAGCGACAACTGCCCCTCCGGTGTTGTAGAAATCAAAGCTGGAGATGTTTGTAACGTCGACAATTTTAATGCATTGGCTATAGCTGGTCCCCGTGTAACCTTTTCCTTCTATGGCGACTGCACTTACATAGTACTGACCTGGTTCTGTTGGGGCTTCTGTCAGGGATGTCCAATTAGAGTCAACATAGTTTAATCGGTAGCACGACGGATCTATTGTTTTGCCTTCGGCATCTATCAGAGTTATGGATGGCTTAATTTGCTTTCCAGTATAAGCGTAGTTGGAGCAACCGTTTTGCATGGTGGCAAGTGCTAAATCGTTCTTCGCTACAATACTGAAGCTCGTGCCGTAAGTTTTGCCTGAGTATTTGCCGTCTTTTGTCGCAACCGCATAAATAATGTAGCTTCCCTTTTTGGTGGGAAAACTCTCGCCTGTTTCTTCCCAATATCCCTCTTCAGACAGTTTTTGGAAGGTGAATTTATATTGTGATTTATCGACTTCCCTGTTCGTATTTCTGTCAACGACAACAAAGGTGTCTTTGTCGGGACCGTTGCCTTCGATAAAGTTGCTTCTATAATTTCTGGGCCTTAAATCGCAGCCGCTCAAATCGTATTGCGTCTCTTGCTTTTCACTCGCCGTCCTTGCTGCTGGAGTTTTTGCTTGGGCAACGGCCGGAACACCAATAAAAGATGTCGCCATTAATGCGCTCATTACTAGCGGTATTGCTTTTTTCATTAGTCCCCCTTCGTTTGAGTTTGCAGCATGTCTACTAAATACCATTAATCTTGAAGCTTTAGTTGGCTAAACTGGCAGAAGATGCCAGCCTTTCGGTGAGCGGGACTTCTCTGCTTTTGGTTTGATAGATTTAGGAGCTAGTATATCTGGCGCTTCTTGGGTTGTAGACAAGAAGAATATGCTGCGCTGCACTTTGTTTTGCGTGCGTAGCCGTGCTGTCGGGGAGCGCAAAGTTGTCGTTGCGCTAGCATCTTATCCTTCTCTTATTGGAATTTGGTTGGAACTCTTTGGATGATGATTCATTTAATTTCCCGCCAGTTGAGGCTTCATGATAAAAGTGTTTTGTATCTTGCCTAGAGCGATATTTCGAATTTGAATCTTAATCTGCCAAGTCGCCCCATAGATATGTCTTGGCGTGATTTCGTTTCGTTGGGTCGGTGTGGATCTTAAGCCTCCCCTGTCTGTTTGCTCGTATGCTTTTTTAACGTTCTGAACGGATAGGGGGGCGCCCCTTGTTAAAGAGGCGCCCCCCCTTCTGCCTTATTGAAGATGGTTTAAATTCCCATTGCCTTCTTAAGTGTTTGGGCATCTGTGGGTGTAACGGCATTTTCTCCGCCTACGATCAGCGCGCCGCTAATGTCGTTCGCGTGTGCACTCAGCCATTGCGACGCTGAGGAGGCTCCGCTATCCACAAGGAGGAGTGGCGTTAGCTTTCGTCCTGCAACTGGGCCGGCAGCAAGCGCGTCAGGGAAGTTAAGTCCTGTTGCAAGCGCAATTCCGTCAGCACCGAAGCCTAGTTGTTGTGACAGCTCAAAGTCTGCAATCAGCTGGCTTGTCTCAAAGCGAGTTTCTCCTGCTAGGCGCTTAATGGTGGCCACACCGTTCTGCTTGAGTTGGTTTTCAACCGACGTGCTGACTGCATTTTTACCGCCAACAATTACGGCGTTAGTGTAACCTCCGTTACGGATCTTGGTCAGTGCGTCTTCCGATAAGCCGGTTGAAGGATCGCACAGAATTACCGGTGATCCCGTTGCATATGAGTAGGGGCTGATGGACAGAGCGTCAGCGAAATTGGTCCCCGTTGCAACAATGACTGTGTTAGAACGACCGCATAGTTCACCCATGATGTTGAGTGACGTTTCATAACGCGTTTGGCCCCAGATTCGCTTGATTTCTGCGTTTGGTGCGGCATTTTTAGCGGATGAAAGAACATCTTCGCTGATGGCGTTGGGGCCGCCGACCGCCACAACCTTACTTGGGGCGAGACGAGTGATCTCTGCTTTTGCCTGGTCGCTGAGCTGTCCTGAGTCCGTCAATAAGATGGGGGCATCGGCATCGCCTGCTAGCGCCGCTGCTGCTAATGCATCCGGGTAGTTGGCGCCGTAGGCGAGGACTACTGTGCCGCCTTGGCCCCAGTTGCCTTTCTGGCACAGTGACGCCATGGTGTCATAGCGAGTATTTCCCGAGACGCGGTTAATACCAGGTTCCGCCTTTTTCACGATTTGGAACGTACCCAATGCCAAGCCGGTGTAGTTTCCGCATCCTTCTACAGTTGCGTATCCTTCACCCGTGTTTATGTTGTTGACGTAGCTTACGGTAAAGTCGACGTCGGGACTAAGTTCCTTATCACCAATCTTAACGGATGGAACTGGGGTGAGCGGGCTTCCTGTGTATGCCTGCTCGGGAATGGTTACTTGTGCGGAGCTAATATCGGCAGGAGCAATGTTGTACGTAGTGGTGACTGTGCCGCTGTAGTTTCCCTTTCCCGTTACAGTTGCGGTTGCATTTCCAGCGTTAGTGTTGTCAGCGTATGTGAGTTCATATTCGGTTTCTGAACTTAATGACTTTCCGTTAAGCGTTACTGCCGCCTTGGGCTCATGGGCAGTTCCGTCATAGGTGTAGCTCGAAGAATCAAGTTCTACCGTCGCATCTGAAATATTTGCAGGTGTGATCTTAAAGTTTCCAGAAAGCGTTCCGGTGTAGTCGCCCTTGCCATACAGTGTGTACGTCGCTTTACCAGCGTTGACATTGTCTGAATAAGAGACTTCGTAGTCAGTTCCTTGTTCGAGGGCCTTGTCTTTATAGCTTACCTTGAGGGCGGGCTCGATGGGTTCGCCGGTGAAGGTGACATCGTCAATCTTATTAACAGATGCCTTAGAAATATCCAGGACCTCTTTGCGAATCTCGAACTTACCCGTGGCGGTTCCAGAATAATTACCCTTGCCCTTGATGGTGACGGTTGCGGTTCCTGTCTTTACGTTGTCCGAGTAGGAAGCAGTGTAGTCTTTTTCAGCTTTTAGAGTCTTGCCGTTCAGTGTCACGTTGGCATCGGGCTTGAGCTCGCTACCGGTGTAGCTCTGGCTTGGTATGAGTACGGAAGCCTTTGAGATGTCCGCGGCGGCAATCTCGAATGTCGTTTCGATCGAGCCACCGTACCGTCCTGCTCCTGTTACTACGGCAGTAGCCTTTCCTGCATCTATATTGTTCTTATAGGAGACGGTGTAGTCCTTGTTCTCCTCAAGCTCGGCTCCATCGATGGATACTTTGAGTTTCGGTTTTTGTTCAGAGCCGTTATAGGTCGAACCACTATCGACGGCGACCTTTGCTCCTTCAATCGAGAGGGGTGATATGGTGAACTGTTTAGTTGCCGTTCCTGTGCAGCCAGCATATAAACCGTTACCGGTGAACGTTATCGTTGCTTGGCCTGGTTCAACGTTGTTGTCGTAGGAGACCGAGTAAGCATCGCCGGGCAACAATGTGTAACCGTTTAGTTTGAGCTTGGGGAGAGGGCGCTTTTTAATGCCGTCGTACGGTTGAGGGCCAACATCTTCGATACTGAGATTTGGGTCACTCAGATCGGCACAGATATACATCATGTAGCCTCGGCTGCCTGTATAGTTCCCCTTGCCCTCAATTTGCAGATAGGCTGAGCCCGGATTCTTCTGGTTATCCATTTTGACGGTGTAGTCTTGGTTTTCTTTGAGCTCGGTGGAGCCGTTCTTGATTACAAGGCCGGTGTCAACTTTGGACCCTGTATACGGAATTCTATAGTACGTTTGACCCCATTCGTCCACCTCTGAAGTGACTTTGCTGTCGAAGGAGATGTTCATTTGCCGTATATTATTTTGTCCCATGTAAACAATGGGGAAGACATTGCCGACTACACCGCAGTAAGACGATCCTTTTGGAGCTTTTAGGCGTGAATAATAAGTGCCTTCGGTCTTCGGTAGCTCGGTCGACCAGTATTTGTCATTGTTTAGATAGTCATCCCACGTTAGTTTGCTATCCTCTTTGGCGTATTCAATCGCGTAGTCTTTGCCCTCTATTAGTTCATTGCCCTGTTTGTTGACAACTTTGATCTCGGGACGTTTTCCAATGGAAAGGAAGAGCGGTTCCATGTTGACATGAACTCCGGGATCAAGAAACTTCATGCTGCATAGTGCCAGATCATTTTTGGCATAGACGGTTACTTGTTCCGTGAGCGTCCCGTAATGGTTTCCCTTGCCCTTGAACGTGAATGTGTATTCGCCGGGTTTAGATGGAATTGTAGTCCCAACGTTTTTGCCGTTTGTGTCGACAACCTTAACAATCTCGTATTCAGAGCTGGAGCCTAAGCTCATTTGCTGCGGCGCGCCGTTGGAGTCAATGTAGCTTACGCCAAGATCAATGCTGTCCTCGTTGCCAATGATCGGGTTGCTGAAGAAGTTGTAATTAGATATGTCGGCGGGATCGATGACGTAGATATTGCGGCTTTCCGATTTTCCATAAAGCCCCGATCCTTCCGTTGCGCTGGCGACGCACTGGTAGTTTCCAGGCTCTGATATGGAATCACATTCTCTCCCATTTTTATAGTACGTGAGGGTATAGTCGTCCGGATTGTTGAGTACCTCTCCAGTTATACTAGTTAATTTGAGAGGCGGTTTTGTTCCAGTGAGGATTACTCCTTGATAGGCATTGGAATAATCCGCATAAGTGCCCTCGAGGGAGAGGGGGTCTCTGAGGGAAAATGACAGGCGCTGGGTGCCATGCAGCTTGCTTCCCTTTGCTGGAACTATAATTGCGTTGTAAAAACCCACCTCATTTGGGCAATTTTTGCCGAGATTTACACCACTCTGGGATTCGTAATGATCAATTACGAAGTCTTTATTCTGCTCATAATTAGTTTCGCCTCTGTAGGTAATCGTGAACGAAGGCTCGTAACCGACGATCAGATTGTTCAATCCGGTTGAATAAAGGAACGAGAGGTCTAATGGATCGGCGATTTGGAAGCCGTATTCTGTTGTCTCTCCAATTTTTCTCGACCCTTCGACGGCAACTGCTTTTACGTTATACCATCCGGCCTCCGATGGAAATCCAGGGATCTCTTCCCCGTTTTGTGTAAAAACCAATCTGTATTCAGCGGGGTCCACTCTGCTACCGTCGGAATTGTAGACTGGGAAATTGGCACTGCTGAGCTTATCCCCGACCTTAAAACCGCCGTTAAAATTGAAATGGCATAATGCCATATCGTTGGCGGCTTTTACACTAAAGCGAACCTTCTTAGTGCCTTTATATGATCCCGCTCCTTGTAAAACTGCATAGTAATCGCCGGGCTCTGTTGGAGGTTCAGGCTGATAACTGGTTGACTCAGCATCTGCACAATAACCCAAAATGATATAGTCAGTTCCTTGTTTTAGGTCGATTGAAACGGATTCCCCGTTTTCATTGAGAAAATAGAGCGACGAGTTAAACGTTGGCTCTGTTCCACCAATTACTGCGTTTTGGTTGTTATAGAAATTGAAGAAAGAAATGTCTGTCGTGTCGACAATATTGATGGTGTAATACGAATTTGTCTGACCGGTATAGCCAGCGCCGGCAATTGCCTTGGCATTAACGTGGTATTCGCCGCATTCTACGGGGGCGCTATCCAGCTTATTCCAATTTTTGTCACTATAGCAAAGCGTGTAGCAGGATTTGTCGACTTGATTTCCGTCAGAATCAATTAGTGGCGCATTTAATGCAATAGGTTTTCCTGTATATGCAACGCTGCTATTGGTGACGCGAAGGGTCATGCCTCTTAGATCGTTTTTTTCAAGTATTCTAAAATTCCAATAGCCGGTAATTCCGGTTGCGCCAGAGTCTTTATTGGCTTTTGCATAAACATAGTATTCACCGGCGGCCGTGGGAACCTTGCTGGTTTCTTTTCTTTCGCCTTGGTCGGTGTATGTAAAGAATACAAGAGAATAGAGCTTTGGGTCTACCTTTTCTCCAGAAACGCTCTTGTGTACTTCAAAGTCAGTTGATTTTGGTCCTCTTCCTTCTATGTATTGATTTCCATAGTCCACGCTATTGCTAAAGGAGATCCAACAATTTGATAGGTTAATTTGTTCGCTGTTGCTTTGGGCTGCTTCGGCTTTTGCGTCTTGGGTTTGGGCGGTTGATACAGCTGGAGTGCCCAAGATAGATGTAGCCAAGACAGCGCTAAGCACAATTGGTATGGTCTTTTGCATTGCTCCTCCTCAATTTAAGGTTGAGTTAACTTATACCGTAAAAAAGTGGCCTACTTTGTTAGATTTTTGTCAACGTCGCTTATTGGCTTGTGATTGGTAGCTGTCTGTGGCCTAGCGCCATTCTTATTCTGCGTTTTGCAAATTAGAGTTAAGAACGGTTTTTCGTTTCCTCATACACCCGCAACTCCCACTGTTTGCGCTCCACCTTTGCCACGGAATCTAGGATAAAGCCCGTAGCGAGGGAGAGTCCGCATAGGAACATGAAAGCCGCGGCGAGCATGGCCGTGGGGAAGCGCGGAACAAGTCCGGTGGCAAAGTACTCCATAACGATGGGGATGCCCAAGGCGAGACCGATAACTGCAAAGATGAGCGCGACGAGCGAGAAGAACTTGAGCGGACGGTAGTCCTTAAAGAGTGTGCCTATCATAGTAATGACTCGAATGCCATCGCTTACGGTATTGAGCTTGGACTCCGACCCTTCCGGACGGTCGCGGTACTCGATGGGCACGTCTTTAATGCGCCAGCGATGGTCGACGGCGTGGATGGAGAGCTCTGTCTCGATCTGGAAGCCCTCAGAGAGTACCGGGAACGTCTTAACAAAAGGCTTGCTCATGGCGCGATAGCCAGTCATGACATCGTCAAAGCTGTAGCCATAGATCCATTTGATCATGCTGCGTACAAGATTGTTGCCAAAGCCGTGAAAGGCGCGTTTGTTCTCCTCGGCATATGTGCCGTTGGAGAGTCGATCGCCTACGGTCATATCCGCTTCGCCGGCAAGGATGGGGTCGCACAGTGCGCGCGCTGACTCAGCCGGATAGGTGTCGTCTCCATCGACCATAAGGTAGCAATCCGCTTCGATATCACGGAACATTTGACGGCAAACGTTGCCCTTGCCCTGGCGGGGCTCGAACTTAACGGTCGCCCCATGCTCGCATGCAATTTGGGCGGTGCCGTCGCTAGAGTTGTTGTCATATACATAGACAGTTGCTTCGGGCAGTTCGCGGTGAAAATCATCTACTACCTTTGCAATGGTTAGTGCTTCGTTGTAGCAGGGAATGATAACGGCGATTTTCTTTGAGTTCACGTTGATCTCCAGAGTCTGGTTGTTGCGATTAGAAGTATATCCATTACATTTTTGCGTTGGATTTAAAGGGCCGAAAACCAGAGGGGATACATGCGTCTGCCGTGGTATCAATGAAGATAAGCTGTAAGACATGGGGATGACTTGCAGCCCGTTTTCTCACATGGAAATGGCGCGTTTCGATCGCTCCATAAATATGCTAGCCCGGCGCAGCAATGAACTGTGCTGGGCTTCCTGCTTGTGTATATGGCCGTCTTGTTACGCCTCAGTCGGCTCCACGCCAAGCTCGTTGCGGACGAGCTCGAAGGCGGCGGCGATGGCCTTGTCCATGTCGTAGTACTTGTAGCCGCCCAGGCGACCGGCGAAGATCACGTCGCCCTCCTGCGCCGCCAGCTCCTCGTACTGCTTGTAGAGGGCCTCGTTCCTGGCGTCGTTGATGGGGTAGTAGGGCTCGTCGCCGGGCTTCCAGTCGGCCGGGTACTCGCGCGTGATGACGGTCTTGTCCTGCGTGCCGAACTCGAAGTGCTTGTGCTCGATGATGCGCGTGTAGGGGGTCTCGCGCTCGGTATAGTTGACCACGGCCACGCCCTGGTGGTCCTGCTCGTCGAGCGTCTCGGTCTCGAAGCGCAGGCTGCGGTACTCCAGCGTGCCCAGCTTGAAGTCGTAGAACGCGTCGATGGGGCCGCAGTAGATCGTCTTGGCGGCGATATCGGGCTCGGCGGCGGCCAGCTCCTTGTACTCCACGCCGCAGCGCACCTCGACGCCCTCGAGCATGTTGGCGACCATCTTGGTGTAGCCGCAGCACTGACTGAGCAATATTTTCGGCGAGTGGAACCGATTAATTGGCCGGCTGCCTGAAGGAGCAGGTCGGCATAGCTTTCATGCTGTCACTTCTGCCATACTGACGTCAAGGTTTGATTTTATTCAAATGGAAGGTGAAGTTGATGATTCGACCCTTTAAGGTGTACTTGCTTCTCGCGTTTACATGACAAATGAAAGTCTTATTGCTTTGCGTGACATGCTTATTCGTCATACAAAGGATTGGAAAGCCGAACCTCATGATAAAGCCAATTAGGCGTAATCTTAGAAATCATGTCGATCCGTTTGATATTGACTGGACGTAAATAGACCCCTTGGGGCGTGAAGTAATGATGCTTAAGCCTATTGAGCAGGCGCGAGAATCGATGGGCAAGTATTCCGTTCCCCCAGAGTTTCTATCGACGCAAGACGTGCGTGTCGTTATTTCCGATCCTGATAGAATTGACGAATCTGCTCAAAAGGCTGATCGCGATATTTACTATCAGATTGAGGAGCAAGAAGCCTATCAGTATTCGCGCTATTGTTGATTTTCGTGACGACCCTCATAAAGGCACTGTTATATCGTGGAGCAGATACGAGAAACCTGTATCTTCTTACGGTGTTAAGTATCAAAAGGAGGATTAGACATGGCTATTCGCGCTATTGATAGCCGGTACGAAGGGTATGCTGATGTTCTATAGGTCCTTTGTAAACGCGATGCATCCTTGTCGTCTTGCTCCGTTCTTGAGGATACTCCTTCTGATATTACCGTTATGTATGACTGTGATGGCTCAGTTATTGGCGTTGAGGTCTTCGATCTCAGCGATAAGTATTGTGAGATGCCCTCCCGTATTCATATTGATGCAAGGGTTCCTTTTGATATCGAATTGAATCAAGACATCGTTTCCGCGGTTGCATAGCGTTTGACATTTGATGTTATGGAAGAGATTGACTAACCGTTCAATGTAAAGCCCCGTACAGCAATGCTGCACGGGGCTCATTTGTCCGGTATGCATCCGATCCGCCGTGGTCGTCGAGTACCATTACAGCTAAGTCGTCCGAAAGTGCGGCTCTTGCCGTTGAATAATAATACGATTATTGTGGTTTGAGCTTCTGCGGCACGCTTGTTGTAAAGATTTGATTTCAGTGCTTTGAGTCTGTTTGTTTGTAGTCACTATTATATTGATAGGCATTTCTGCAATTCTAAAGGGAAGGTAATGGTGTGTTTGAGTTTCTTGCATCTGTTTTTAGCGGGGCTTTCGGGTCGTTGTTGGCGTTTTTTGCCGGTAAAAAGGCTCTGATTCCTTCTGCTAAAGATGAGCTTGGGGATCTAATTACGCTTGCTAATAACGCAACGGACCCCGAAGTGAAGGACGCTCTTTATTCAAGGGCTGCGAAGGTTGCTTCTAATTATGGGAAGCGTCGCCTGCTCGATCTTGTGTTATCGATGGCGCATTATGCCGTGGTTGTAATGCTGCTTATGACTGTGTTTGCTTTTATTGTCACCGTCTGTGCCGCAGTATATGCGTCATACCATTTAAACGTTGCAGATTCAATTAAGATCGCGGGTTCTTGCATTGAGTATTTTAAGTTGTCAGGGATTGTTCTAATTGGTTTCGGCTTATTTAAAGCAATTGCCTGGCACATGGCCGAGCGATCGCTAAATAAATAACTTTAACGCGATGAAGTGTATGCAATCATTTTGAGTAATCTAGCAGAATCCAGATTACGACATGACTTGACTGCTTATCTGTCGATTTGGCTGTGGTTTAACGTGAAAGGTATATGACTATTATTTCTGGTCTAGCCGCTTCAACAATTTCGCGGGATTCGTGGGCTGTTTGCGCTCGGTTGCCCCCTTCATTGCCTGTACCGCTTTATCGTTGTCTGGGTGTTACGTCTCATAAATTGTCGGTCGTTATTCTTTAGGAGCTTGCAATGATTGATTATCGCAATCCGTATACGCCCGGTGCCGGCGCGATGCCCAAATATCTTGCCGGGCGCGACGATATTCTTGAATCGTCCTCTCTTCAGCTCAAGGCGCTCGCTGCAAACTACCAGAGCCGTTCGCTCGTTTTGTACGGCCTTAGGGGCGTTGGCAAGACGGTGCTGCTTAACTCGATCGAATCAATAGCCGAGGGCGAAGGTATTCTTGTTCGCCATATTGAGGTCGAAGAGAAGAAGGGTTTGATTGCTCCTTTAGCTTCGGCTTGCTGCACGCTAGCGACTTCGCTCAATAGAATTGAACTCGTTAAGAGTAAATTGGAGCAGATTAAGAACCTGTTTGCATCCTTAACGTTATCTGTTGACGCGGGTGATGGTTCATTGTCTTTGGGCTTTAATGAAGAGGTCCTTGGGGCGTCTCTCGCCTCGTCTCATAATCTATCTGGCGATTTCACCGATGTGCTCGTCGTCCTGGGAAAATATGCTCAAGCTGCAGGATCGTCGATATTTATTGGAATTGACGAGCTGCAGTATGCCAGTAAAGAAGAACTTGAAGCATTGTCTTGCGCGCTTCATCGCGCGACCCAGCTTGGCCTTCCTATTATGTTTGGCTGTGCCGGTCTGCCCAAGCTTCTAAAGATGCTGGGCGAAGCCAAGACCTATTCCGAGAGGCAGTTTAGCTTTGTGAAGGTCGATTCGCTTCCCCGTGACAAGGCGGTTGAGGCTATTGTCAGGCCCGCGCAAAAGCTTGACGTGCATTATTCCGACGAGGCGGTCAATACCATTATTGACTATACAGAGGGATACCCGTATTTCATCCAGGAGCTTTGCTCGACCATTTGGACTTCATCTGATAGTAAGTTTATTTCTCTGGAAACTGTGCTCAACTGCACTTCTATAACGGACGCACGTCTTGACGAAGGCTTCTTCAGTGTTCGATATGATCGATGCACACCAAGGCAAAAGGAGTTTTTGATTGCCATGGTGCGCTGCGGCGAGCTTCCTTGTACGCTTGCGAACGTGGCTCATTATATGGGGAGAGACGTTTCGTCTATTGGACCCCTTCGAGCTCAATTGATTAGCAAGGGCATGATTTACTCCGCTGCAAGGGGAGAGGTTGATTTTACCGTTCCTCAATTTGATCGATATTTGAGACGTACGGAACGAATTGACTAGTTGGTTAAGAAGAAGGCCCGGTGCAGTAGCGATGAACTGCGCCGGGCCTTCTGTTTGCTCGTGGCGGTAGGCTGAGTGCCCTCGCTCCTACGCCTCCGTGGGCTCCACGCCCAGCTCGTTGCGGACGAGCTCGAAGGCGGCGGCGATGGCCTTGTTGGGAGGACCTCCACCACGGGGACCCGTACCCGTTCTGAATGGATTAATGGATTGAAACGGATGTTCTATCAGGACACACTTTTTGTCCTATAAGCCTCATTGCCGATAGAAGTATAGTCGTTGCATTTAAGCGTTGGTTTTAAAGGCCGGAAAACCAGATGGGGCACATGTGCCTGTCATGCCATTGCTTTATATTGGCTGTAAGACGCGGGGACGACTTGCAGCCTATTTGCTTTTGAAGGCAAATAACACCTCACGCTCCAGCGCGCCATAGGCTTGAGGGGTTTGCAGCCTTGGGTGCATCTCTCTTGCGCTCGCCCTATCCTCTAAAAAAGTTCTTAAGACAGTCTTAAAGGCGCCTTGGCTTGCGTTGACAGCGTACAATACGCATGTTTGACTATGGCAAAAGTGGTATTTAAGGGAGGGGTGCGTCATGGAGGTGCTGGTTGTTAGCAATACCGCATATGTTGACGATGACTTTTGTGCCAAGGCGTTTCCCGGTGACCATGTTCAGGTTGTAGCCGCCGACGATGCACAGCGCGAGTCATCGTCCCACGGCTCGTGGAAAGAGTTGCTGCGCCACCTGGACCAGGCCTATGAGTTCGACCGTGTGGTCTACCTCTCCACTTATCTCACTCCGCATACCGAGACCTTTGGCGACATTGAGTTGCTGCGCTCGGTGTTTCGTGCCTGTATGGGCCGCCGTGTGCAGCTGCTGTTTGTGGCGGGACCTGCGGGCGCGGAGGGTGCTGGTGGCGCAGCGAGCAATGCCGATTCGCTTGATGCTACAGATGCTGCCGGCCAAACGGGTAAGGGCATTATCGCCCGCGCGGCCAACGACCTGTGCCGCTACTATGCCTCGCAAGACGACATCCAAGCTAAGATCCTGTGCACGCCCTATCTGTATACCGCCTCCATGGCGCTCAACGACCCCTTCTTGGTACCGCTGTTCGAGGCGTGCTCGACCGGGTCGGTCGCGCTCCAAGGTGCCGCGGACGCGCCGTTTCCCCTGTTGTGCGCGGAGGAGCTAGCGGTGCTGGTGCATCGCGTCTTTGACAGTTGGGATGCGACCTTTGAGACGCTCGACGTTGCAGATGCTTTCCATCGCACAGCGGGCGACTTGGGCGGCGCGCTCCAGGGTCTGTTCCCCGGGCTGTCCGTTGCCTATGGCGAGTCGACCGGCTATGCGTTGCCCGTAGGCGATGTCGTTCGCAAACGCTATGGCTGGTTTCAGCGTTACGACCTGCTGTGTGACCTTTCGACCATCCACGCTCGCTGGGCTAACGCCCGTACCAAAAAGGCCAATCCCCTTCGTGCGGCCATCGATCGCATTCGGCTGCGCACGCTGCCCATTAAATGCCTGGAGACGGGCGCCGCATGGGTGCTGTTCGAGGTGCTGGAGCACCTGTTCTCCCAATCGGCCCAGCTCAACGTGCTCGACTATCGTCTGCTCTACGTGGTCCTGATTGGCACGCTCTACGGGCTCGACTTTGGCCTGGTCGCCGCGCTGCTGGCGTCTATTGGTCTGGCCGTGAGCTATTTTGCCCTGTACGGCTATACCTTTCAGGGCTTGTTCTATGAGCCTTCCAACTGGCTGCCGTTTATTGCGTACTTTGTGGTGGGTGCCGTGTGCGGCTATGTACAGCTGCGCAACAGCGAGGCAATTAAGGCAGAGCGTGACGAGAACGAACTTGTGCGAAACCGCAATACGTTCCTCACGCGGCTCTATCACGACGCGATTGAGGACAAGCGTGCCTATAAGCGACAGATTGTGGGGCGCCACGATAGCTTTGGCAAGATCTTTGCCGTGACACAGGAGCTCGACGTGCTCAACCCGCGTGATATATACCGCAAGTGCTGCGAGCTGCTGGGTGAGATTCTCGAGAACGATTCGGTGACAATCTACCATGTTTCGGGCGGGGCATTTGCGCGCCTGGTAGCGGCGAGCCCGGCGATTTCCAACGATGTGCCGCGCTCGCTCTCGCTCGATGACCTTGCGCCCGTGCTCCAAGGTGCGATCTCGGGTTTGTGGGTGAATCGCGCGCTGACGTCTGGGCTTCCGATGTTTGGCTATGCGATCGAGCGCGATGGAGCCCCCGCCGTGTTGATCTTCGTGCGTCACGTGGCCGAAAGCCAAATGACCCTGTACTACCAAAACCTGTTCCGCATCCTGTGCGGCCTGGTGGAAAGCGCGTTGGGACGCGCCTTCGATTACGAGGCCGTGGCGCAGGATAAGCGCTGCGTTGCCGGCACGTGCGTGCTCAACCACGATGCCTTTGGCCAGGAGCTTGCCGCCGAGCAAGCGCTTGCGTACAACAAGATGGGGAGCTTCTTGCTCCTGCGCGTGGTGCCGGGCATGGAGCCTGTTGGCGAGCTGGTCGGCGCCATTGGGTCGGCGATTCGCGAGAGTGACGCTGCGGGCTTGGTCGATGGAGACACGCTTTACCTGCTCATGCGTCAGGCGACCGAAGCCGACCTGCCCGTTATTTGCAAGCGCATGGCCGCCAAGCAGATTACGGTGGAATCCGTAGATAGCGAGGGCGTTGTGGCCCTGCTGCAGCGCATTGCGCCCGCTGGCAACGGTGAGGGGGAGGCCGCTTGATCTCGCTTGTCGTTGCTGCCGTACTGCTATTACTTCATGCGCTGGTTTGTCTGGTGCTGTGGACGCTTATGAAACTGGGCTTGCTGCCGGTTCGAGGGCACATGCTTGCCGTGATGGTGCTCGTACCGCTGTGGGGCCCGTTGCTCGTGGTACTGCTCTCGGTGCGTAGCGCGGTGTTCGGTGACGACCTTAAGGATGCCACGCTGGAGACGCTGCGCATTAACGATGACATGCATCGCAGTATGCTCGTGCAGGGACGCGAGGGCGATGATGGCGTGGTGCCGCTCGAGGAAGCACTGATCGTCAACGACCCGGGCGACCGCCGCCGTCTGATGCTCTCCATGCTTACCGAGGATCCGGATGCGTACCTGGCACAGTTGCAGGCAGCAAAACTCAACGACGATGTTGAGGTCGCGCACTATGCCGCGACGGCGGTGGCGCAGATTTCCAAGGAGTCCGACCTTAAGCTTCAGCAGTTGGAGCGCGCGTTTAAGACCGATCCCAGTTCGCATAACCTGGATTCGTATTGCGACTTTTTGGGCGCCTATCTGGACTCGGGTTTGGCAGAGGGCCGCGTGGCACAGATTCAGCGTCAGCAGTATGCACGCTTGCTCGCGCGTCGTTGCGAACGTGAGGATGGGCCGGCGTTGCGCATTCGCTATGCCACGGCGCTGGCCGATGCCGGCGAGATTGATAAGGCGGAGGACGTCGCTAGCCAGTTGGTGATCGATGCGTCAGACGAGCAGGACGTGTGGATGCTCTGCCTGCGCTTGGCCGTGATTCGTCGCGATGGGCAGGCGGTGCGGCGTGTAATCGACGCGATCGACAAGCAGCATGTGTATTTGAATGCCGAAAATCGCGAGAGGCTGGCATTTTGGCGTGAAGGCGAGGAGGCCCGATGAGCGTGGTGCAACATATCCGCGAGCGTGCGGGCCATTTTCGCTGGATGGGGCTGCTCGTGGTATGGGCGGTCTTTATCGCCATGGCCGCCGTGCTGTTGATCGAGCGTGCCGGCGTGCAGTACAGCGCCGGGCAGCATAAGCTGGGCATGCTCGCTGCCAACGACGCGGTGCCGGCAAGCTCGGCGATGTTTGGCGAAAAGCCCTCGTGCTTGGTTATTACCGACTCGGACCAAGCTGGTGTCGATGACGTTAAAAGCCAATTCGACCAGATTTTGCTGGACATGAAAATCGCCCACCGCGATGTGGATATCGCCACCGACGGCGTGGACGCGATCCCCTCGCTCACCTCGTTCGACCGCGTGATTTTGCTCATGCCGTCGCTCGACGGGCTGGGTACGCACTTGACCGACCTTATGGGCTGGGTGAGTGCCGGCGGTTCGCTCATGCTGGGCATGACGCCGGATAACACCAGCTACCTTCAGGCCATTGCCCCCAAGCTGGGTATCGATACAGTGGGTTACGGCTATGTGACAGCCGAAAGCATCGTTCCGAGCGAGGACTTTATGCTGGGCGGCGGCCAGCGCTACGAGTTCTCGGACCCCTTCGATTCGTCGCTTTTGGTCTCATTGCGCGAGACGGCTCACGTGTGGGCCAAAACCGGCGATACCGCATCGCCGCTCATTTGGTCAAATGATTGCGGCAACGGCCGTACCGTGGTGTGCAATATCGGTATCTACAACAAGGTCATGCGCGGTTTCTATGCCGCGGCCGTGAGCCTGTTGGGCGATGCCACGGCCTATCCGGTCATCAATAGCGCGGTGTTTTACCTGGACGATTTCCCGAGCCCCGTGCCCTCGGGCGACGGTACCTACATCAAGCGCGACTACGGCCTTTCCATCGCCGACTTTTATTCCAAGGTCTGGTGGCCCGATCTGCAAAAGCTCGCACAAAAATACGGCATTCGCTATACCGGTGTGATGATCGAAAACTACGAGGACGTGGTCAATCAGACCGAGCCCGTGCGCCAGGCGGATACCACACAGTTCCGCTACTTTGGCGGCATGCTGCTGCAGATGGGTGGAGAGTTGGGCTTTCATGGCTACAACCATCAGCCACTGGCGCTCTGGGACACCGACTATGGCACGCTGTACGATTACAAGACGTGGAAGAACAAAGAGACGCTTGTTGCATCACTCAACGAGCTTATCGCCTTCCAAGACGACGTCCTGCCCAATGCACACGGCTCGGTCTACGTGCCGCCGTCGAATATCCTTTCGGCCCGCGCCCGTAAGATTATTGGCGAGGACGTTCCGCGCATTAAGACCATTGCCAGTACGTATTTTGAGGATGGCACCGACTTGCCCTATGTGCAGGAATTTGGCGTGGCGAGCGATGGCATTGTGGAGCAGCCGCGCATTGTCTCGGGCGGTATGGTCGACGATTCCTATATGCGCCTGGCCGCCGTGTCCGAGCTCAACATGCACTACGTGAGCACGCACTTTATGCACCCGGACGATCTTCTGGATCCCGATCGCGGCGCCAAGGAAGGTTGGGAGGTCTATAAGGGCGGCCTGACTGACTACCTGGACTGGCTTGCTACGTCCGCTCCCGACCTGCGCCACCAGACGGGTTCGGAGTGCTCGGGTGCTATTCAGCGTTTTTCGTCCGTGACGGTGAGCGTGGATGCGAGCGATGATGCCTGGACGCTCAACCTGGGCAACTTTCACGATGAGGCGTGGCTTATGTTCCGCGCCAACAACGGCGAGCCGGGTGCAGTCACGGGTGGCGAACTGACGCACCTTACGGGCAATCTGTATCTGCTCAAGGCAAATGATAAGACCGTGACGATTGAGCGCAAGGAGGGCGGCGATAAATGAGAATCTGCTTGGTACTCGAGGGTTGCTACCCCTATGTGCACGGTGGCGTATCTACCTGGATGCATGGCTATATCCAGGCCATGCCCGAGCATGAGTTTGTGCTATGGGTGATCGGCGCGCATGCTGCCGACCGCGGCAAGTTTGTCTACGAGCTGCCCGTCAACGTGGTCGAGGTGCACGAGGTGTTCCTGGACGATGCCCTGCGGCTTTCGGGCGAGCAGCACGAAGCCAGTTTTGACGACCGCGAGCGCGAGGCGCTACGCCGCCTGGTGTCGCTCTCCAATCCGGATTGGGATATTCTGTTCGATATTTTCCACCGCCGTCGCGTGCATCCGCTCTCGTTTTTGCAGAGCCGAACGTTTATGGACATCTTCCGCGACGTGTGCCTGGCAGAGTACCCCTACACGCCCTTTGCCGACGCATTCCACACTTTGCGCTCTATGCTGCTGCCCGTGCTCTACCTGTTGGGCAGCGAGGTACCGGTGGCCGATGTGTACCATGCCATCTCGACCGGCTACGGTGGTCTGCTCGCCTGCCTGGGCTCAAGCGTTCACCATGCGCCGATGCTGTTGACCGAGCATGGCATCTACACCCGCGAGCGCGAGGAAGAGATCATTCGCGCCGATTGGGTGGTGCCGTCGTTCAAGGACCGCTGGATCCGCTTTTTCTACCTGCTTTCGGAGGAAATCTACCGACGCGCCTTCCGCGTGACGAGTTTGTTCCATAACGCCCGCAAGACGCAGGTCGATATGGGCTGCGATGCGGACAAATGCCTGGTTATCCCCAACGGCATTCAGTTCGACCGCTTTAAGGATATTCCCTTAAAGCCCGATGACGGCTGGGTGGACATTGGCGCGGTGGTGCGCTTGGCGCCCATCAAGGACGTCAAGACAATGATTTATGCCTTCTTTGAGCTGCACGAGCGTCTGCCCAAGGTGCGCCTGCACATTATGGGCGGCGTGGACGACGAGGAGTACGGC
Organism: uncultured Collinsella sp.; assembly: GCA_937949355.1. GTDB lineage: Bacteria > Actinomycetota > Coriobacteriia > Coriobacteriales > Coriobacteriaceae > Collinsella. The sequence goes on from CALEDY010000083.1 coordinate 50,717, forward strand.
GCCGAGTGCCACGCGCTGGTCGATACCCTAGGCGTGCGCGACCTGATCTTTACCGGCCGCGTCAACGTGGTCGAGTACATGGAAAAGCTCGACTTTACCATTTTGACGAGCATCTCCGAGGGCCAGCCGCTCAGCGTGCTGGAGTCGCTTGCAGCGCGCCGTCCCTGCGTGACGACCGAGGTGGGCTGCTGCCGCGAGCTGCTCGAAGGCGCCCCGGGCGACGACTTTGGCGTGGCGGGTTTTGTGACGCCGCCCATGTATCGCAAGGGCTTGGCCGATGCCATGGAGCGCATGTGCGTGAGCCGCGCCCGTCGCATTGAGATGGGGGAGCGCGGGCAGCGTCGCGTTGCCACGTACTTTTTGCACGAGCAGATGCTCGCCAACTATCGCGCGCTGTACGACGAGACGGCGCGTGCGTTTGACCTGCCCAGAGAGGGGGAGTAGCCGGTGGCCGGAATCGGTTTTGAGCTCAAGCGCCTGTTTAGGCGCAAGGGCCTTTTTGCCACGATGCGCGCTTACGGCTACGCCGGCATTGTGTGCACGGGCCCCATGCTGTTGGGCGTGCTGCTCCAGGTGGGTATCTTGGTGCTGTGCAGTCTGTGGGGTGTGGGCCGTGCCAACCAGGATCTGCTGGTGTGCATGGTGACCTACACACTGCTGGCCTCGCTTACGCTCACGAGCTTTTTCTCCATGCCGGTCACGCGCTTTTTGGCCGACATGCTCTTTGCCGAGCGCGAGACAGAGATCCTGCCCTCGTTTTGGGGCTCCAACGCCATCATGCTCGTTGCGGGCACGGTGCTCTACGGCGTCTTTTTGCTGTTCTCGGGCGCTACGCTGCTTCAGGGGCTGCTGTGCCTGTGGCTGTTCAATATTATGATCGTCAACTGGAACGGCATGAGCTACCTCACCGCTATTAAGGATTACCGCGGTATCCTGTGCAGCTTTGCCGCGGCCATTGGCGTGGCGTGCTTGTGTGCCTTGACCGCGCTGGCGCTGGGGCTGCCGCCGGTCGAGGGCCTGCTGGCCTCGATCGCCCTTGGCTACGGTGTGATGCTCGCATGGGACGTGGTGCTGCTGTACCGGTATTTTCCGCAGAGCGACCGCAGCCCCTGGCTCTTTTTGCGCTGGCTCGATCAGTTTATGCCGCTCGCGCTGACGGGCCTGTTTACCAATTTGGGACTCTTTGCGCACCTGGTGATTATTTGGGCAGGGCCCATCGGCGTGCAGGTCAAAGGCCTGTTTTACGGCGCACCCTATCATGATGTGCCGTCGCTGCTTGCGTTTTTGACCATCCTAGTGACGACCGTCAACTTTGTGGTGTCGGTCGAGGTCAACTTCTATCCGCGCTACCGCGACTACTACAGCCTGTTTAACGACGGCGGCGTGGTGGGCGATATCGTGGTGGCCGAGGAGGAAATGCTCGCCACGCTCAACCGCTGTCTCTTATACACATCTGACGCTGCCGACGATATCCTGGTTGCCGAGGAAAAGATGCTCGGTACGCTTTCCAACGAGCTGCGTTTTTGTGCGCTCAAGCAGCTGTTTGTGACGGCGGCGGTCATCTCGCTGGAGACCACGGTGCTCTCGGCTCTGCCGCTGGGCTTCAACAACCTGATGCACGGGTATTTCCGTACACTGTGCGTGGGCTATGGCCTGTATGCCGTGGGCAACACGATCCTGCTGATCTTGCTGTACTTTACCGACTACAAGGGCGCCGTGCTTGCCTCCGGGCTGTTTGCGGGCGTGGCGGGGCTGGCGACCATAGTCTCGCTGTTCTTTCCGCAGCAGTTTTATGGCTTTGGCTTTTTGCTGGGCGCGGCGGTGTTTTTTGTTGTGGCGCTGATGCGGCTCGATACCTATACTGCCAACTTACCGTATCGTATCCTGAGTCAGCAGCCCATTGTGGCGACCGACAAGACGGGCCGCTTTACGGAGCTGGGCCGCTTGCTCGACCGTGCCGAACAACGCTACGAGGAGCTGCGTCTAGAGGGCGAGCCGCATGGTGCGTTTGAGCGCACAGTGGTTCGTGTGTATCGCAACCATTGGGGAGGTCCTGATGACCGATAGGATGATATCGCGTCGCCGCCTGATCGAGGCGGCTGCCGGCACGCTGCTGCTTTCGGGCTGTTCTTCGCAGGACGAATCCTCGACTAAGAAGACCAAGAAGCAAGGCAAGATTAAAAAGGCTGATGCGTCCAGCGAAAACAAGCACCTGCGCGACAAGGATGATCTCTACGAGGTCTACGACGATTCGGGCATTGTGTGCATGTACCTGACGGTTTCGCGCGGCAACAGCTCCGAGAACACTGACCATTCGTGGGCCGAGATCAACACGTACTCGGTCTACGACTATGCCGACATGGGCGTGACGCGCTATCAGGTTATGGGCCTGCTGCAGCCAGGTGTCGATAAGGGACCGGTGGCGGGCGAAGTTGGCTATGGCGAAGAGGCGCCCAATGCCACGGTGCAGGTGCGCGGTCAGACGTCGAGTACCTATACGCAAAAGAATTACAAGGTAGAGCTCAAAAAGGGCAAGGGCACGTGGCGCCAGCAGCGTGCGATTGCGCTGAATAAGCACATGGGCGAGGGCATGCGCTTTCGCAACAAGATGGCTTACGATCTGATCCGTGGCATTCCCCAGATGATGGGCCTGCGCACGCAGTTTGTGCACTTGTGGGTGTGCGACCAGACCGAGAAAACTAACGATACCTTTGAGGACTACGGACTGTTTACACAGGTAGAACAGCTCAATAAAACCGCGCTTAAGGCCCATGGCCTGGACAAGAACGGGCACCTGTATAAGGTGAACAGCTTTGATTTCCACCGCTCCGAAGACACCATCAAGCTGGCGGATGACCCTGGCTATAACCAGGCGGCGTTTGAGGGCATGCTCGAGATCAAAGGCGACTCGGACCACAACAAGCTCATCGAGATGCTCGATGCGCTCAACGACGATTCGCGAAAGATCGATGACGTGCTCGACACCTACTTTGATACCGAGAACCTGGTCTATTGGATGGCGTTTCAGATCCTGACGGGCAATTGCGACACGCAGAACCGTAACTGCTATCTGTACAGCCCGCTCAACTCAAATACCTGGTACATCCTTGATTGGGACAACGATGGCATGCTGCGCAAGCTGGAGCTGTCTCTTAAGGGGTTTTCGGACTACGCGAGCTGGGAGCGCGGCGTAAGTAACTATTGGGGCAACGTGCTATTCAATCGTGCGCTGCGCAGCAAATCGTTCCGCAGTGAGCTCGACCGCGCCGTAAAGGACTTGCGCACGTATTTGACCGAGGCACGCCTGGCCAAGATGATTAAACATTATCGCGAGGTCACGGAGTCGCTCGTCTTTGCTGCGCCCGACCTGGAGAATCTTCCCGTGACCAAGGACGAATACGAGCAGATTGCCGCGGTGATTCCCTCCGAGATTGAGGAGAACTACAAGAGCTTTCGCGAGAGCTATAAAAAGCCCATGCCGTTCTACATTGGCGTGCCGCAGATCGATAACGGTAAGCTGCGTGTGAACTGGGATGTGTCCTACGACTTTAAGGCGCGTGACATTCGCTATACCGTGGAGCTGGCGCGCGACTATGCCATAAGCGACGTGCTTTTTAAGGCCGAGGAGGTGCTGCTTCCCGAGGTGACCTGCGATGCTCCCGATGCCGGCCAGTATTTTGTGCGCGTGCGCGCCACCAACTCAGATGGCTATACACAAGATGCGTTTGACTACTATGTGACCGACGACGGCAAGCACTACGGCATGAAGTGTTTTTACGTGCAAGACGGCGGTAAGGTCGTGGAGGACACGTATGAGGAGGGTTAGCGCGCTGCTTGAGCGCCTTGCGGCACCTCCCGCGCGTACCACGCAGGAGCGTTACCGCCACGAGCTCAAATTTCTCATTAACGAGGGCGAGCACGCCGCGCTTGCCTGTCGCATGGCGCCGGTGTTTAAGCTGGACAAGCATGCGCAGGCGGGCGGCTACACCATCCGCAGCCTGTACTTTGACGACTACTGCAACTCGGCCTACGAGGAAAAAGACGCCGGTATCCTCATGCGCAAAAAGTATCGCGTGCGCATCTATAACGGCAGCGATAAGGTGATTAAGCTCGAGCGCAAAAAGAAGTACGGCAGCTGGATCTATAAGGAGGACGCGCCGCTCACGCGTGGCGAGTTTGAGCAGATTCTGGCCGGAGACTACGACTTTTTGCTGAGGAGTCCGCACCAACTCTGCCGTGAGTTCTACATTGAGTGCATTTGCAATATGATGCGCCCGCGGACCATCGTGGACTACGAGCGCGAGCCGTGGGTGATGGACGAGGGCACCGTGCGCATCACGTTTGACATGAACGTGCGCGCCGCGGTGGGAAGTTTTGACATCTTTGACGCGACCTTGCCCGCGCTGCCGGTCCTGGAGCCCGGCAAGTTGGTGATGGAGGTCAAGTTTAC